>NZ_JASHAR010000016.1:0-59878 GCF_047465045.1 Streptococcus mitis | reverse complement strand
ACCAAGCAGACTTATCAAAAAGAAAAGGCGCTAGGACTAAGGAAACAGTTCTAACGCCAAAACTAAAAAAAATTCAATTACAGTATAGCACAGGAAGTGATTTTTTGAGCTTTTTACTGTCTTTTTTCAAATAAAAAGATAGTAAAACCACCCAATTTTGGGGTGGTTGGTAATTTATTGTTGTACTGGCTGAGGATTTTGATTAGGCTGACCTTGATTGGTACTTGGTTGTTGTGTTGCCGTATTTTCATTGGTTCCATCACGGGGAGTAGATGTATTTGAATTTGAATTTGTGTTTGGTGTCGTTACACTTGACTGAGAGGTTGAGGTCTCTGGAGACTGATTTGCCAGAGCAGGTGTAGAACTTTGTTGAGTAGAGGGTTCAGTCCATATTGGGCGAGCTCCATTTTTGAATACAAATTCCCCGTTTCTGAAAAGTCCGTCTGGCATCGTCCAGTCTTCTGGATGAGTATCTTCTGATAGATACGTTATCATTGAGCGATAAACTTTAGCTGCAACTAGGAAACCATCTCCAACGATAGGAGTTAAACGATTCGAATAACCTGTCCATACAGCCATAGAATACTTACGAGTATAACCAACAAACATTTCATCTGGAGCTACATAGCCAGTGTTCTTGATGTGTTTCTCAATTTCATCATCTGTGTAGTTAGAAGTACCTGTCTTACCAGCTTGCGCTAACCATGGGAGATAGGCTCCACGACCAGTTCCGTATGCCAAGACGGTTTTCATCATTTCGGTCATCATGTAAGCAGTTGTTTCTTTCATAGCTCGTGTACCAGCATCTGAAAATTCTTTTTCACTACCGTCACTGAAGACGACCTTATTGATATACATGGGTTTGTGGTAAATTCCACCGTTGGCAAAGGCAGCATAAGCAGCAGCCATTTTTTCACTGCTTGCACCGTATTGTTTGTTAGATTCAGTTGTATTACTTGAAATGGCGTTTGCATAGTGGATGCTTGGATAATTGATACCTAAGCCATTTAGGAAAGTTTTAGCTCTATCTAGACCGACCTTATTCAAAGTTTCAACGGCTGTGACATTACGTGACTGTTGAAGTGCATACTGGATTGTAATGTTTCCAAAGTAGCCTTTATCCCAGTTGTAGACGGGAGTATCAGTACCTGGATAGTTATAAGGAACATCATGTACTATAGTTGCAGTAGAGTCATAGACTCCATATTCTAAAGCGGGAGCATAGTCAGTGATTGGTTTCATAGTAGAACCCCAGTCACGGTTGGTTTCAACGGCTTGGTTGATTCCGAAAGATACATTACTTGATTGGTGACGGGCACCTAACTGAGCAATGACTTTACCATTTGTTACATCAACGATAGTAGAAGCTACTTGAAGTTCATCATCTGGATAAGCGACATACTCATCTGTGTTATAAACATCCCAAAGTCGCTGCTGAACATCTTTGTCGACATTAGTATAGACTTCCATACCTGTAGTAAGAAGGTTGTAACCAGTTTCTTGTTCAACTTGGTCGATTACTTCTTTGAGGTAGTTGTCCATATAAGCTGGATAACTATTGGCTGACTTCAAACTTTGGAGACCGTCAGTGACGGGAGTATTAATAGCTTTTTCATAATCTTCTGCACTAATGTATTTTTGCCCTTTCATTTCTGAAAGTACCAAGTTACGACGCTCTAGAGCAGCTTCTGGATGGGAATAAGGATCATATTGGTTTGGAGCTTGAGGCATTCCAGCCAAGAGTGCTAACTGTGGCAAGCTTAAGTCCTTCAAGTCTTTTCCATAGTAATTTTGGGCTGCGGTTTGCATTCCATAGTTACCGTTGGACATGTAGACTTTATTGATGTAATAGGTCAGGATTTCTTGCTTGGTTGCTTTTTGCTCTAGTTGAACGGCTAGCCAAGCTTCTTGAGCTTTACGTGACAAGGTTTGATCAGCAGTTGAAGTAGAAAAATAAGTCAATTTAATTAATTGTTGTGTCAAGGTTGAGGCACCTTGTAGACCTCCTCCTTGTAGATTTCTCAATGCTGCCCCCATGATACGAATAGTATCAACACCTCTATGATCAAAGAAACGGTGGTCTTCGATAGACACAATTGCCTTGACTAAGTCAGTAGGAATTTCATTTGCCTGAGCATTTACGCGACGTTCAGATCCAAGGTCAGCAATCAGTTCGTTTTTGTTGTCATAAATCTTGCTAGAGGTTGTCGCAACTAATTTACTTTCAGATAAGGCTGGAGCCTTGCTAACAAAGTAGAGGAAGGCACCTCCACCTAATAGAAATAATGCGATAAATAAGGTAAGAAATGTAATTCCAATATACTTTAAGAATCGCAGAATAGTTTGTTTGTTCATCTTGTTTTACCACCTAGTAAATGTTCTTTGATAATATCGAGATAGGGAATTTGAGGGAAAGCTCCTTGCTTTACTAAATATCCGTATTCTTTGATATATCCAAGTGGCATTGATTTTTGGCCCTTATCTTGATGATAAAAGCGAATCAAATCAAGTGCCGGCAACAAATAAGTTTCTTGTTGAGAAGAAAAATGAAGTAGTACGAAGCAAATCCCCTGCTGTTTTAGAACTTGTTCCATATGTTGAATCTGGTGAAGATGGAAGTTTTTCATTGGAATAGCATTCTTTTGTCGTGTTTCCTTGGCTTCAAAGTCAATGTAATGTCCTCTATACACGCCAGAGTAATCTGTTGTGGAAGCTTGTCTAAAATAGGCTTCTACAATTTTGGCTCGACTACGTTGAGGATAGTCTACTCGAACGATCTGAACAGGCGTTGGCTTTTTATGGATAACTGCCATGCCATGCGTAAGATAGTAGTCGTTTGTGGCGTTGATCATCTTTTCAAAAGTCATTCCTCGATTTGCGAAATTTTTTGGTTGAGAAATGGATGTTTGGCTTTTTTTTGATGAAATTTTATGAGGATAGTTGACCATATTTCTCCTTATTGGTACAATAACATCACTCTATTATACCATAAAATATAAAGAAAGGTGTAAAAATGACTAGAGCTTTAATTATGGGCTATTCTAGCTTTGATTTGGGTGTCTTTAACGAAAAAGATATCAGGTTAAAAATTATAAAGAAAGCGATTAGAAGAGATTTAGAAAACTTAGCAGAAGAGGGGCTTAAATGGCTGGTCTTTACTGGGAGCTTGGGATTTGAATCCTGGGTTCTTGATGTCGCAAATGAAATGAAAGATGAGTATGATTTCAGCCTAGCGACTATTTTTGATTTTGAAACGCACGGGGAAAATTGGAATGAAGCGAATCAGCTTAAACTTAGCCAATTCAAGCAAGTAGATTTTGTTAAATATGCCTATCCCAAGTATGAAAACAAGGGGCAACTACGTGATTACCAACGATTTTTACTGGAAAATACTGATTTAGCCTATTTTTTCTATGACCCAGAAAATGAGACCAAATTAAAATTTATGGACAAGCTGATGACAAATCAGGAAGGCTATCGTATAAAAAGGCTAACCTTTGAAGACTTAAATGAGCTGGTAGAAAATTTTTCTGAAAAGTAAGGCTTTGACCTTGATTTTTGTTTGCCTTTTTTTATATAATAATACTATTAGAAACCGAGAATGGAGAGAGAGATGGCAAGTATTATTTTTTCAGCAAAAGATATTTTTGAGCAAGAGTTTGGACGTGAAGTTCGTGGATATAGTAAGGTTGAAGTTGATGAATTTTTGGACGATGTCATCAAGGACTATGAAACTTATGCTGCCTTAGTCAAGTCTCTCCGTCAAGAAATTGCAGAGTTGAAGGAAGAATTGTCTCGTAAACCGAAGGCTTCACCAGTTCAAGCAGAATCTCTTGAAGCGGCAACTACAAGCTCTATGACGAATTTTGATATTTTGAAACGTTTGAATCGTCTTGAGAAAGAAGTATTTGGGAAACAAATTTTGGATAACTCTGATTTATAAGAGCTTATTTGAAAAGTGCAATTTTTGGATAATCGCGTGAGGAGAATTTCTTTTCATGAGGAAAGTCCATGCTAGCACAGGCTGTGATGCCTGTAGTGTTTGTGCTAGGCGAAACCATAAGCCTAGGGACGAGAAATCGTTACGGCAGTTGAAATGGCTAAGTTCTTGGATAGGCCAGAGTAGGCTTGAAAGTGCCACAGTGACGGAGTCTTTCTGGAAACGGAGAGAGTGGAACGCGGTAAACCCCTCAAGCTAGCAACCCAAATTTTGGTCGGGGCATGGAGTACACGGAAACGAACGTAGTGCTCTGACTGCTACCAGCTGTAGGCTGTTAGTGGTAGACAGATGATTATCGAAGGAAGTGGTCCTAGTCGCTTCTGGAACAAAACATGGCTTATAGAAAATTGCATATAGGTTGGGGCTGAGAAAACTTTCTCAACCTCATTTTTTAAAGTGGACATATAGAAAGGTCTTATAAGACTGAAAATGAAAAAAGAATTTAATTTAATCGCTACTGCTGCGGCGGGTCTTGAGGCTGTTGTGGGACGTGAAGTGCGAGAGCTTGGCTACGATTGTCAGGTTGAAAATGGACGTGTTCGTTTTCAAGGAGATGTGAGAGCCATTATCGAAACCAACCTCTGGCTTCGGGCAGCAGACCGTATCAAGATTATCGTAGGAACTTTCCCAGCTAAGACTTTTGAAGAGCTGTTTCAGGGAGTATTTGCCCTAGATTGGGAAAATTATTTACCGCTCGGGGCACGATTCCCGATTTCAAAAGCCAAATGTGTTAAATCTAAGCTTCACAATGAGCCAAGTGTACAGGCAATTTCAAAAAAGGCTGTTGTTAAGAAATTGCAGAAACACTATGCCCGTCCAGAAGGAGTTCCTCTGATGGAGAATGGTCCGGAGTTCAAGATTGAGGTCTCTATTCTCAAAGATGTGGCAACAGTCATGATTGATACGACAGGGACTAGCCTCTTTAAACGTGGCTATCGTACCGAAAAAGGTGGCGCTCCTATCAAGGAAAACATGGCAGCAGCTATTTTGCAGCTCTCTAACTGGTATCCAGACAAGCCCTTGATTGATCCAACCTGTGGTTCAGGAACTTTCTGTATCGAGGCAGTTATGATTGCCAGAAAGATGGCTCCTGGTCTTCGTCGCTCCTTTGCCTTTGAGGAGTGGAACTGGATTAGCGATCGCTTGATCCAAGAAGTGCGCACAGAGGCGGCTAAGAAAGTGGATCGTGAGCTGGAACTGGATATCATGGGATGTGATATCGATGCACGTATGGTGGAAATTGCTAAGGCCAATGCTCAGGCAGCAGGGGTTGCAGGAGATATTACCTTTAAGCAGATGCGCGTGCAGGATTTGCGTTCTGATAAAATAAATGGAGTGATTATCTCTAACCCACCTTATGGTGAACGCTTGTCAGATGATGCAGGGGTTACCAAGCTTTATGCTGAGATGGGTCAAGTATTTGCTCCTCTGAAAACGTGGAGCAAGTTTATCTTAACCAGTGATGAAGCCTTTGAGACCAAGTACGGTAGTCAGGCGGATAAGAAACGTAAGTTGTACAATGGAACCCTGAAAGTTGATTTATATCAATATTTTGGTCAGCGTATTAAACGTCAGGAAGTAAAGTAGAAAGGAAAACTCATGAGCAAGAAAAGACGTAATCGTCATAAAGCAGAACACCAAGAAGCGCAATTTGATTTTGATGATGCTAAAGAGCTAACAGTTGGAGAAGCCATGCGAAAAAATGAAGAGGTGGAAGCAGGTGTGTTGCCTGGAGATTCTATCTTGGACAAGTATGTGAAACAACATAAAGATGAAATTGAGGCAGATAAGTTTGCGACTCGCCAATACAAAAAAGAGGAGTTAATCGAAACACAGAGTCTGGATGACTTGATTCAAGAGGTGCGTGAAGCTGTAGAGGAGTCAGAAGCCTATTCAGAGGAAGTTCTATCGTCTGAAGCTATCTTACCTCCACTGCCTCTGGACGATGAGGATAAAGACTGGGATCCTATAGTACTAGAGGATGAAAATTCAGCAGAAATGACTGGGGAAGTGGAAGAGGAGAAAAAACTTTCTCGTCTGGATCAAGAGGACCCAGAAAAGAAAAGTAAAAAAGGTTTTGTTTTGACCGCTTTGGCGCTCGTATCAGTGGTTATCTGTGTCAGTGCTTATTATGTCTATCGTCAAGTGACCCGTTCGACCAAGGAAATCCAGACTTCTCAATCAACTACAAATACGCAGTCAGATGTAGAAGAATTCAATAATTTATATGATGGCTTCTATACAGATAGCAATAAAACTGCTTTGAAAAATAGTCAGTTTGATAAACTGAGTCAACTTAAGACCTTGCTTGATAAGCTGGAAGGTAGTCGTGAACATACCCTTGCCAAATCTAAGTATGATAGTCTAGCAACGCAAATCAAGGCCATTCAAGATGTCAATGCACAATTTGAAAAACCAGCTATTGTGGATGGTGTCTTGGATACCAATGCTAAAGTCAAATCGGATGCTAAATTTACAGATATTAAAACTGGAAATACGGAGCTTGATAAAGTTCTAGATAAGGCTATCAGTCTTGGTAAGAGCCAGCAAACAAGTGCTTCAAGCTCAAGTTCAAGTGAAACTAGCAGCTCAAGTTCTCGTCAAGCAAGTGAAAATACTGCTAGTGAAACAAGCCCAAGTAGTTCAAATACGGCATCAACTGAAACTAGAAGTACCCGCAGTGAAGTCAATATGGGTGTATCAAGTGCAGGAGTTGCTGTTCAAAGAAGTGCGAGTCGTGTTTCTTATAACCAATCAGCTATTGATGATAGCAATAACTCTGCCTGGGATTTCGCGGATGGTGTTTTGGAACAAATTTTAGCGACTTCACGCTCACGTGGTTATATCACTGGTAACCAATACATCCTTGAACGTGTCAATATCGTTAATGGCAATGGTTATTACAACCTCTACAAGCCAGATGGAACCTATCTCTTTACCCTTAACTGTAAGACAGGATACTTTGTTGGAAATGGTTCTGGACATGCGGATGACTTGGACTACTAAGCAGTCGTTACAAAATTCTTTCTTTTCAAAAGTAAAAATGATAAAATAAAACAAATTAAACAAGAGGAGTGTCAAATGACAAAAGCTAACTTTGGTGTTGTTGGTATGGCCGTAATGGGTCGTAACCTTGCCCTTAATATTGAATCTCGTGGTTACACAGTTGCTATTTACAACCGTAGTAAAGAAAAAACTGAAGATGTAATTGCTTGCCATCCTGAAAAGAACTTTGTACCAAGCTATGACGTTGAAAGTTTTGTAAACTCAATCGAAAAACCTCGTCGTATCATGCTCATGGTTCAAGCTGGACCTGGTACAGATGCTACTATCCAAGCCCTTCTTCCACACCTTGACAAAGGTGATATCTTGATTGACGGAGGAAACACTTTCTACAAAGATACAATCCGTCGTAATGAAGAATTGGCAAACTCAGGTATCAACTTTATCGGTACTGGGGTTTCTGGTGGTGAAAAAGGAGCCCTTGAAGGTCCTTCTATCATGCCTGGTGGACAAAAAGAGGCCTACGAATTGGTTGCGGATGTTCTTGAAGAAATCTCAGCTAAAGCACCAGAAGATGGCAAACCATGTGTGACTTATATCGGTCCTGATGGAGCTGGTCACTATGTGAAAATGGTTCACAACGGTATCGAGTATGGTGATATGCAATTGATCGCAGAAAGTTATGACTTGATGCAACACTTGCTAGGCCTTTCAGCAGAAGATATGGCTGAAATCTTTACTGAGTGGAACAAGGGTGAATTGGACAGCTACTTGATAGAAATCACAGCTGATATCTTGAGCCGTAAAGACGATGAAGGTCAAGATGGACCAATCGTAGACTACATCCTTGATGCCGCAGGTAACAAGGGAACTGGTAAATGGACTAGTCAATCATCATTTGACCTTGGTGTGCCATTGTCACTCATCACTGAGTCAGTATTTGCACGATACATTTCAACTTACAAAGAAGAACGTGTACATGCAAGCAAGGTTCTTCCAAAACCAGCTGCCTTCAACTTTGAAGGAGACAAGGCTGAGTTGATTGAAAAAATCCGTCAAGCCCTTTACTTCTCAAAAATCATTTCATACGCACAAGGTTTTGCTCAATTGCGTGTAGCTTCTAAAGAAAATAACTGGAACTTGCCATTTGCAGACATCGCATCTATCTGGCGTGATGGCTGTATCATCCGTTCTCGTTTCTTGCAAAAGATTACAGATGCTTACAACCGTGATGCAGACCTTGCTAACCTTCTTTTGGATGAATACTTCTTGGATGTTACTGCTAAGTACCAACAAGCAGTGCGTGATATCGTAGCTCTTGCTGTTCAAGCTGGTGTACCAGTGCCAACCTTCTCAGCAGCTATTACTTACTATGATAGCTACCGTTCAGCTGACCTTCCAGCTAACTTGATTCAAGCGCAACGTGACTACTTTGGTGCCCACACTTACCAACGTAAAGACAAAGAAGGAACCTTCCACTACTCTTGGTATGACGAAAAATAAGTAGGTCTGCCATGGGGAAACGGATTTTATTACTTGAGAAAGAACGAAATCTAGCTCATTTTTTAAGTTTGGAACTCCAAAAAGAGCAATACCGAGTTGATCAGGTTGAGGAGGGGCAAAAAGCCCTCTCCATGGCTCTTCAGACAGACTATGACTTGATTTTATTGAATGCTCGTCTGGGGGATATGACAGCCCAGGATTTTGCAGATAGGCTGAGTCGGACTAAGCCAGCTTCAGTCATCATGGTCTTGGATCATCGTGAAGAATTGCAAGACCAGCTTGAGACAATCCAACGCTTTGCCGTTTCTTACATCTATAAGCCAGTAATTATTGATAATCTGGTAGCTCGTATTTCAGCGATTTTCCGAGGTCGGGACTTCATCGACCAACACTGTAGTCAGATGAAGGTTCCAACATCTTACCGCAATTTGCGTATGGATGTAGAACATCATACCGTTTATCGTGGCGAGGAGATGATTGCTCTGACTCGTCGTGAGTATGACCTTTTGGCTACTCTTATGGGAAGCAAGAAAGTTCTGACTCGTGAGCAGTTGTTGGAAAGTGTCTGGAAGTATGAAAGTGCGACCGAAACGAATATCGTGGATGTCTATATCCGTTATCTACGTAGCAAGCTGGATGTAAAAGGTCAGAAAAGCTACATTAAAACCGTGCGTGGTGTCGGTTACACCATGCAAGAATAGAAAAGCAGTTGCAGTTATGTAACTGCTTTTTTTGGGGGGTCTATACATTGACATGCAATTGGGTCTTTGCTACAATCAGTTATGGAGGATAGGTCTAATGAAAATAATAAAAAAATTGATGCAAATCGCATTAGCAGTTTGTTTCTTCGGTTTGCTAGCAACAAGTGCAGTATTGGCGGATGATGCTGATTCAGAAGGTTGGAAATTTGTCCAAGAAAATGGTAGAACCTACTACAAGAAGGGTGAGATCAAAGAAAAGGCCTGGCGAGTGATTGATGGCAAGACCTATTATTTTGATCATGTATCAGGAGAAATGGTTGTCGGCTGGCAATATATCCCGTTTCCATCTAAAGGTAGTACAATTGGTCCTTACCCAAATGGTTTAAGATTAGAATCTATGCCAATGCCACAATGGTATTACTTTGGTCAAGATGGGGTTCTACAAGAATTTGTTGGCAAGCAAGTTTTAGAGGCAAAAACTGCTACAAATACCAACAAACATCATGGGGAACAATATGATAGTCCAGCAGAGAAACGAGTCTATTATTTTGAAGACCAACGTAGTTATCATACTTTAAAAACTGGTTGGGTTCATGATGAGGGACACTGGTATTATTTACAGAAGGATAGTGGCTTCGATGCTCGTATCGACAGTTTGATGGTTGGAGAGCTAGTGCGTGGCTGGGCCAATGATAATTCAACTTGGTATTATCTCGATACAACAAGTGCTGCAATGCAAACTGGTTGGAAACAACTTGGCAATAAGTGGTACTACCTTCGTTCATCAGGTGCCATGGCAACTGGTTGGTATCAGGAAGGCTCAACTTGGTATTATTTAGACCAGTCAAATGGTGATATGAAAACTGGATGGCAATACCTTGGTAACAAGTGGTACTATCTTCGTTCATCAGGAGCTATGGTCACTGGCTGGTTCCAGGTCGGCAGTAAATGGTACTACGCTTATAGCTCAGGTGCTTTAGCAGTGAATACGACTGTAGATGGCTATTCTGTCAATTATAATGGCGAATGGGTTCAATAATGAAAGAGGCGATTGTGAATGGAAACAATCGCTTTTTTTGTGAAAATATAATAAAATAGATAGGAGAAAATAAATACTTGTAGGAAAAAATAATACTCTTCGAAAATCAAATTCAAACCACGTCAGCGTCGCCTTACCGTACTCAAGTACAGCCTGCGGCTAGCTTCCTAGTTTGCCTTTTGATTTTCATTGAGTATGAGACGGTCTTTCCGTCTAGCTAAAAGGAAAACATGACAAAAAAAGTGGGTGTCGGTCAGGCACATAGTAAAATAATTTTAATAGGGGAGCATGCGGTCGTTTACGGTTATCCTGCCATTTCCCTGCCTCTTTTGGAGGTGGTGGTAACTTGTAAGGTAGTTCCTGCAGCGAGTCCTTGGCGTCTCTATGAGGAGGATACCTTGTCCATGGCAGTTTATGCTTCGCTGGAGTATTTGGATATCAAAGAAGCCTGCATTCGCTGTGAGATTGACTCGGCTATCCCTGAAAAACGGGGAATGGGTTCGTCAGCGGCTATCAGCATAGCGGCCATTCGTGCGGTTTTTGACTACTATCAGGCTGATCTGCCTCATGATGTACTAGAAATCTTGGTCAATCGGGCTGAGATGATTGCCCATATGAATCCGAGTGGTTTGGATGCTAAGACCTGTCTCAGTGACCAGCCTATTCGCTTTATTAAGAACGTAGGATTTACAGAGCTTGAGATGAATCTATCCGCATATTTGGTGATTGCAGATACGGGCGTTTATGGTCATACTCGTGAAGCCATCCAAGTGGTTCAAAACAAGGGCAAGGATGCCCTGCAGTTTTTGCATGCCCTGGGAGAATTGACCCAGCAAGCAGAAGAAGCGATTTCACAAAAAGATGCTGAAGGACTGGGACAAATCCTTAGTCAAGCGCATTTACATCTAAAAGAAATTGGTGTTAGTAGCCCTGAGGCGGATTCTCTAGTTGAAACGGCTCTTAGCCATAGTGCTCTGGGTGCCAAGATGAGCGGTGGTGGGCTAGGAGGCTGTATCATAGCCTTGGCAACCAATTTGACTCAAGCTCAAGAACTAGCAGAAAGATTAGAAGAGAAAGGAGCTGTTCAGACATGGATAGAGAGCCTGTAACAGTACGTTCTTACGCAAATATTGCTATTATCAAATATTGGGGAAAGAAAAAAGAGAAAGAGATGGTGCCTGCTACTAGCAGTATCTCTCTGACTTTGGAAAATATGTACACAGAGACGACTTTGTCATCTCTACCGACGGATGCGACAGCTGATGCCTTTTATATCAATGGTCAGCTACAGAGTGAGGCGGAGCATGCCAAGATGAGCAAGATTATTGACCGTTATCGTCCAGCTGGTGAGGGCTTTGTCCGTATTGATACTCAGAACAATATGCCTACCGCGGCGGGTCTGTCCTCAAGTTCTAGTGGTTTGTCCGCCCTGGTCAAGGCTTGTAATGCTTATTTCAAGCTTGGATTGGATAGAAGTCAGTTAGCGCAGGAGGCTAAGTTTGCTTCAGGCTCTTCTTCTCGGAGTTTTTATGGACCGCTAGGAGCCTGGGACAAGGATAGTGGAGAAATTTACCCTGTAGAGACAGACTTGAAACTAGCTATGATTATGTTGGTGCTAGAGGATAAGAAAAAACCAATCTCTAGCCGTGACGGGATGAAACTCTGTGTGGAAACTTCGACGACTTTTGACGACTGGGTACGTCAGTCTGAGAAGGATTATCAGGATATGCTGGTTTATCTCAAGGAAAATGACTTTGCCAAGGTTGGGGAGTTAACGGAGGAAAATGCCCTAGCTATGCACGCTACGACCAAAACAGCATCACCAGCCTTTTCTTATCTGACGGATGCGTCTTATGAAGCCATGGACTTTGTTCGCCAGCTACGTGAGCAAGGAGAGGCTTGTTACTTTACTATGGATGCTGGTCCCAATGTCAAGGTCCTCTGTCAGGAGAAAGACTTGGAGCATTTATCAGAAATCTTCGGTCAACGTTATCGCTTGATTGTGTCAAAAACAAAGGATTTGAGCCAAGATGATTGCTGTTAAAACTTGTGGAAAACTCTATTGGGCAGGTGAATATGCTATTTTAGAGCCAGGGCAGTTAGCCTTGATAAAGGATATTCCCATCTATATGAAGGGCGAGATTGCTTTTTCTGAGAACTATCGTATCTACTCAGACATGTTTGATTTCGTAGTGGACTTGACGCCAAATCCTGCCTACAGCTTGATTCAAGAAACGATTGCTTTAGTGGAAGATTTCCTGACTTATCGAGGTCAAACTTTAAAACCTTTTTCTATAGAAATTCGAGGAAAAATGGAACGAGAAGGGAAAAAGTTTGGTCTGGGTTCTAGCGGTAGTGTCGTTGTCTTGGTTATCAAGGCTTTACTGGCTCTGTATGATGTTTCTGTTGATCAGGAGCTCTTGTTAAAGTTGGCTAGCGCTGTCTTGCTCAAGCGCGGAGACAATGGTTCTATGGGAGACCTTGCCTGTATTGTGGCAGAGGAATTGGTTCTCTACCAGTCATTTGATCGCCAGAAGGTGGCTGCTTGGTTGGAAGAAGAAAATTTGGCGACTGTTCTGGAGCGTGATTGGGGCTTTTCAATTTCACAAGTGAAACCAACTTTAGAATGTGATTTCCTAGTGGGATGGACCAAGGAAGTGGCTGTATCTAGTGACATGGTCCAGCAAATCAAGCAAAACATCAATCAGAATTTTTTAACTTCCTCAAAAGCAACAGTGGCTGCTTTGGTAGAAGCCTTGGAGCTGGGAAATGCAGAAAAAATTATCGAGCAAGTTGAAGTAGCAAGCAAGCTGTTAGAAGGCTTGAGCGCAGATATTTACACGCCTTCGCTTAGACAGTTGAAGGTAGCTAGTCAAGATTTGCAGGCTGTTGCCAAGAGTAGCGGTGCTGGTGGTGGTGATTGTGGTATTGCCTTGAGTTTTGATGAGCAATCAACTGAAACCATAAAAAACCGTTGGGCCGATCTGGGGATTGAGCTCTTATACCAAGAAAGGATAGGACATGACGACAAATCGTAAGGATGAGCACATCCGCTATGCCCTTGAGCAGAAAAGTTCCTATAATAGCTTTGATGAGGTGGAGTTGATTCATTCTTCCTTGCCTCTTTACGATCTGGATGAAATCGATCTGTCGACAGAATTTGCTGGTCGAAAGTGGGATTTTCCTTTTTATATCAATGCCATGACAGGTGGAAGCGATAAGGGAAGAGAAATAAATCAAAAGCTGGCTCAGGTGGCGGAAGCCTGTGGGATTTTATTTGTAACGGGCTCTTATAGTGCGGCTCTCAAAGATCCATCAGATGCCTCTTTTTCTGTCAAGTATGATCATCCAAATCTCCTTCTTGGAACCAATATTGGATTAGACAAGCCTGTTGAGTTGGGACTTCGGACTGTAGAAGAGATGAATCCTCTTCTCCTGCAGGTGCATGTCAATGTTATGCAGGAGTTGCTCATGCCCGAGGGAGAAAGAAAGTTCAGAAACTGGCAATCGCATCTAGCAGACTATAGCAAGCAAATCCCCGTTCCTATTGTCTTAAAGGAAGTCGGCTTTGGGATGGATGTGAAGACCATCGAAAGAGCCTATGAATTGGGCGTTCGAACCTTTGACCTGTCAGGTCGTGGTGGTACCAGCTTTGCTTATATTGAAAACCGTCGCAGTGGTCAACGTGACTACCTCAATCAATGGGGTCAGTCTACCATGCAGGCCCTTCTCAATGCCCAAGACTGGAAAGACAAGGTCCAACTCTTGGTCAGTGGAGGGGTTCGGAATCCACTGGATATGATTAAGTGCCTGATTTTTGGCGCCAAAGCTGTAGGACTGTCTCGAACAGTTCTGGAATTGGTTGAAACCTACACAGTTGAAGAAGTGATTGGCATTGTCCAAGGCTGGAAAAACGATCTGCGTTTGATTATGTGTGCCCTTAATTGTGCCACCATAGCAGATCTGCAAAAAGTAGACTATCTTCTTTACGGCAAACTAAAAGAAGCAAATGATCAGATGAAAAAGGCGTAATCACCGCCTTTTTTCCATCTTCAGACCGAGGTGACTTTTTTGAGTTGTGATAAAATAGAGGGAGAGGATGCACCTATGAGAAAATTTAAAATCTTTTTATTTATCGAAGCCTGTCTTTTGACAGGAGCTCTGATTTTGATGGTTTCAGAGCATTTTTCGCGTTTTCTGCTGATACTTTTTCTCTTTTTGCTTTTGATTCGCTATTACACTGGTAAAGAGGGGAATAACCTTCTTTTAGTGGTGGCAAGCATTCTCTTCTTTTTCATCGTCATGCTCAATCCTTTTGTGATTCTAGCTATTTTTGTTGCGGTTATCTATAGCCTCTTTCTTCTTTATCCAATGATGAACCAGGAAAAAGAGCAGACCAATTTGGTTTTTGAAGAGGTGGTGACAGTTAAGAAGGAGAAAAATCGTTGGTTTGGGAATCTCCATCATTTTTCAAGCTACCAAACTTGCCAGTTTGATGATATCAATCTCTTTCGTCTCATGGGCAAGGACACCATTCATCTGGAGAGGGTGATTCTAACCAATCATGACAATGTCATTATCCTCAGAAAGATGGTAGGAACGACCAAAATCATTGTGCCTGTAGATGTGGAAGTCAGTCTCAGTGTTAACTGTCTTTATGGTGATTTGAATTTTTTCAATCAGCCCAAGCGAGCCCTTCGCAATGAACACTATCATCAAGAAACAAGAGACTATCTCAAGAGTAACAAGAGTGTCAAGATTTTCTTAACCACTATGATTGGCGATGTTGAGGTGGTTAGAGGATGAAAAAACAAGCCTATGTAATGATTGCTCTCACCTCCATCCTGTTTGTCTTATTTCTGTCCCACAGCTTGCTGGACATCCTTGACTTTGACTGGTCTATTTTCTTGCATGATGTCGAAAAAACAGAAAAATTTGTCTTTTTGTTGTTGGTATTCAGCATGTCCATGACCTTTCTCTTAGCCCTGTTTTGGAGAGGTGTTGAAGAGCTTTCTCTAAGAAAAATGAAGGCCAATCTCAAGCGTTTATTGGCAGGGAAAGAAGTGGTTCAGGTTGCTGATCCAGATTTGGATGCCAGCTTCAAGTCCTTGTCAGGTAAACTTAATCTTTTGACAGAAGCTCTTCAAAAGTCTGAAAATCACAGTCTTACTCAGGAAGAGGAAATCATCGAGAAAGAACGAAAGCGGATTGCTCGGGATTTGCACGATACGGTTAGTCAGGAGTTGTTTGCGGCCCACATGATTTTGTCAGGTGTCAGCCAGCAGGCTTTGAAACTGGATAGAGAAAAGATGCAGACCCAGTTGCAGAGTGTCACAGCCATTTTAGAAACAGCTCAGAAGGACTTGAGAGTCTTGCTCCTGCATTTGCGCCCAGTTGAATTGGAACAGAAGAGCTTGATAGAAGGGATTCAAATTCTTCTAAAAGAGCTTGAGGACAAGAGTGATCTCAAGGTTAGTCTTAAGCAAAATGTATCTAAATTGCCTAAGAAAATCGAGGAGCATATCTTCCGTATTCTGCAAGAATTGATCAGCAATACCCTCCGCCATGCCCAGGCCTCTTGTCTGGATGTCTATCTCTATCAGACGGATCTTGAATTGCAGCTGAAGGTGGTGGACAATGGGATTGGTTTCCAGTTAGGGAGTTTAGACGACTTGAGTTATGGACTGCGGAATATCAAGGAGCGAGTCGAAGATATGGCAGGAACGGTTCAACTCTTGACAGCTCCCAAGCAAGGTCTGGCGGTTGATATCCGTATTCCCCTGTTAGATAATGAGTTATAAAGGAGTAGAGATGAAAATTTTACTAGTAGATGACCATGAAATGGTCCGATTGGGCTTGAAAAGCTACTTTGACCTCCAAGATGATGTAGAAGTTGTAGGTGAGGCTGCCAACGGATCTCAAGGCATTGACTTGGCCTTGGAACTGCGTCCAGATGTCATTGTCATGGATATCGTCATGCCTGAGATGAATGGAATTGACGCGACCTTGGCCATCCTCAAAGAATGGCCTGAAGCCAAGATTTTGATTGTGACCTCTTACTTAGACAATGAAAAAATCATGCCTGTCTTAAATGCTGGTGCTAGGGGCTATATGCTCAAGACTTCAAGTGCGGATGAATTGCTGCACGCTGTTCGTAAGGTAGCTACTGGGGAGCTGGCCATTGAGCAAGAGGTCAGTAAGAAGGTCGAATACCACCGCAATCATATAGAACTACATGAGGACTTAACTGCGCGTGAGCGAGATGTGCTTCAACTCATCGCCAAGGGCTACGAAAATCAGCGCATCGCAGACGAACTGTTTATCTCTCTCAAGACGGTCAAGACCCATGTGTCCAATATCCTAGCCAAACTTGAAGTCAGCGATCGTACCCAGGCGGCTGTCTATGCCTTTCAGCACCACTTGGTGGGTCATGAAGACTTTTAATAGTTATGTAAAAATAATATTGGAGAAGTAGCTGAACTTAGTATCAAAGAAGCAAGCAAGTACCTCTAGCACGATTGAAAAGCGCATTCATTACTTGAAAAAAGTCGACCATTTATGTTATAATAGACTGTATTTAAAAATTTTAAGGAGAAATGACAGAATGTCTGTATCATTTGAAAACAAAGAAACAAACCGTGGTGTCTTGACTTTCACTATCTCTCAAGACCAAATCAAACCAGAATTGGATCGTGTCTTCAACTCAGTGAAGAAATCTCTTAATGTTCCAGGTTTCCGTAAAGGTCACCTTCCACGTCCTATCTTCGACAAAAAATTTGGTGAAGAGTCACTTTACCAAGACGTTATGAACGCTCTTTTGCCAAATGCTTATGAAGCAGCTGTAAAAGAAGCTGGTCTTGAAGTCGTTGCTCAACCAAAAATTGACGTAACTTCAATGGAAAAAGGTCAAGACTGGGTTATCACTGCTGAAGTCGTTACAAAACCTGAAGTAAAATTGGGTGACTACAAAAACCTTGAAGTATCAGTAGATGTAGAAAAAGAAGTAACGGATGCTGACGTTGAAGAGCGTATCGAACGCGAACGCAACAACTTGGCTGAATTGGTTATCAAAGAAGCTGCTGCTGAAAACGGCGACACTGTTGTCATCGACTTCGTTGGTTCTATCGATGGTGTTGAATTTGATGGCGGAAAAGGTGAAAACTTCTCACTTGGACTTGGTTCAGGTCAATTCATCCCTGGTTTCGAAGACCAATTGGTAGGTCATTCAGCTGGCGAAACTGTTGATGTGGTTGTAACATTCCCAGAAGACTACCAAGCAGAAGATCTTGCAGGTAAAGAAGCTAAATTCGTAACAACTATCCACGAAGTAAAAGCTAAAGAAGTTCCAGCTCTTGACGATGAGCTTGCAAAAGACATCGACGAAGAAGTTGAAACACTTGCTGAATTGAAAGAAAAATACCGCAAGGAATTGGCTGCTGCTAAAGAAGAAGCTTACAAAGATGCAGTAGAAGGTGCAGCAATCGATAAAGCTGTAGAAAACGCTGAAATCGTAGAACTTCCAGAAGAAATGATCCACGAAGAAGTTCACCGTTCAGTAAATGAATTCCTTGGAAACTTGCAACGTCAAGGTATCAACCCTGACATGTACTTCCAAATCACTGGAACTACTCAAGAAGACCTTCACAATCAATATCAGGCAGAAGCTGAGTCACGTACTAAGACTAACCTTGTTATCGAAGCAGTTGCGAAAGCTGAAGGATTTGACGCTTCAGAAGAAGAAATCCAAAAAGAAATCGAGCAATTGGCAGCAGACTACAACATGGAAGTTGCACAAGTTCAAAACTTGCTTTCAGCTGACATGTTGAAACACGATATCACTATCAAAAAAGCTGTTGAATTGATTACAAGCACAGCAACAGTTAAATAATCTTAATAAACAAAAATCCCACCTGAATTGGTGGGTTTTCTTGTGTACTATTTTCCAAAAATCTCTTTGAGATCTGCGTCTGTAATCCCAATCATGGCTGGGATGCTATCCCAGTTTTCTTCGGTTAGGATGTAGGATTGTTCAGGGGCAGTTGATGTGGTAGTTTCAGAGACAGCTGGTTTATTATCTTCGACATTTTCCAATAGATCACTGAAGCGTTCAATCAGATAGGTTTTTCGGGCAGTTCCGATGTGCTGGGTAGCATAGTCGAAGGCCTGTAATTCACCTAGTAAGATAAGCTTGCTTTTGGCACGTGTAATGGCTGTGTAGATGAGGTTTCTCTCCAGCATACGCCTGCTAGCACTGGTGATAGGCAGGATGACAACTGGGAACTCACTTCCCTGAGATTTATGAATACTCATGGCATAGGCCAAGCGAATCTTGTACCATTCGTTACGTGGGTAAGAGACTTCGTTGCCATCAAAATCAATGACAATCTCGTCTTGTTTCGACTCGGTGTATTTACTCGGAATCAGGTCTGTGATGGCTCCTAAATCCCCATTAAAGACATTGATTTCAGCATCGTTGACCAAGTGAATGACCTTATCTCCCTTACGATAGTGGCACTGGGGAGCTTCAAAACTGAGTTGATCTTTTTGTGGTGGGTTTAGCAGGTCTTGCATGAGCTGATTGATAGCATCAATCCCTGCAGTCCCTCGGTACATGGGAGCCAGAACTTGGATATCACGGGCAGGAATACCACTTCTGAGGGCTGCGCTTAAGATTTTTTCAATAGTAGCAGGAATATGGCCACTAGCAATTTCAAAGTAGGAACGGTCTGCTTTTTTCTGGGTGAAATCAGCTGGCAAGATGCCCTGTCGAATCTGACTAGCTAGGGTGACGATGGTTGATTCTTCGCTTTGCCGGTAAATTTTTTCCAAGCGAGTCTGAGGAATCAAAGGAATATGAAGGAGGTCAGCTAGAACTTGTCCAGGGCTGACAGACGGTAGCTGGTCGCTGTCGCCCACGATGAGGATTTTACTGTTAGAAGAGATGTTGGAGAAGAGTTGGTTGGCCAGCCAAGTATCCACCATGGAAAATTCATCTACGATGATAAAGTCAGCATCCAGATAATCTTCCAGATGACTGGTATCATCGTCACCTGTCATTCCTAAATGTCGGTGTATGGTCGCGCTAAGCAAGCCTGTTAATTCATTCATGCGCCGAGCAGCTCGACCAGTTGGAGCAGCAAGAAGAATCGGCAAGTTGCTTTTTTTCCTGAGGTCAAGTCCTTCTAAAAGAGCATAAACAGCGATAATCCCATTGATAACAGTTGTCTTACCAGTACCAGGTCCACCTGTCAGAATAAAGACCTTGTTCTGGATAGCGTCGCAGATCGCCTGTTTTTGAATGTTATCATACTCAATCTCCAGATCTTCTTCGACAGTAGCGATATGTTTTTGAATGGTTTCTAAATCCTGGCTCTTCTGTTTTCCTTTTTCAAGGATACGAACCAAGTGACTGCGGATGCCTTCCTCAGCGAAAAAGAGGCTGTTGTCAAAAATTTTGGTATCAATCTGCTGAACCTTGTCTTCTTCGATCAGGTAGGAGAGCTCTTGGGCCACTTGGCTGGGATCCAGTTCCACGGGACGAGAAGATTCAAGGAGAGTTAGGGTTTGTTCCAGCAAATCCCGTGCTTCAACATAGGTGTCCCCTGTTTCCATACAGGCCTGAAAAAGACTATGTAGTAGACCGGCGCGGAAGCGTTCAGGAGCCTGACTTTCGATACCTAGTTCTTCTGCTAATTGGTCAGCAATGGTAAATCCCAAGCCCTTGATATCCTCAACCAGCTGGTAGGGATAATTTTCAACCACATCAAGGGTTTCTTCTTTGTAAAAGTCTTGAATCTGAAAGGCTAATTTATTGGGAATACCGTAGTTGGCTAGTTTGGCCAAAACCATTTCCGTTCCGTAGTTGAGACGGAGAGTGGAGACGAAAGCCTCGCGATTTTTGGCAGAGAGTCCTGCGATGCCTTCTAACTTTTCTGGATGTTGCAAAATTTCGTCAATGGTATTTTCGCCATAGGTATCCACAATTTTCTGAGCAGTCTTGAGACCAATCCCCTTGAAATGGCTACTTGAAAAGTACTTAACCAAGCCCTTGCTAGTTGGTTTTGCGCGTTCATATCGGCTGATTTGCAGTTGCTCCCCATACTTGGAGTGCTGGACAATTTGTCCCCAAAAAGTATAGTCTTCTCCCTCAATCACATCAGCCATGGTGCCCGTGACAATGATTTCAAAATCATCAAAATCCTGTGCGTCTGTATCTTCGATTTCTAGGAGGAGGATGCGATAAAAATTGCTGGGATTTTCAAAAATAATCCGTTCAATGGTTCCTGAAAAATAAACTTCCATAAGATTCCTTTGCATAAATAGGTGAGAGTTAATACTCTTCGAAAATCAAATTCAAACCACGTCAGCTTCGCCTTGCCGTACTCAAGTACAGCCTGCGGCTAGCTTCCTAGTTTGCTCTTTGATTTTCATTGAGTATAACTTTGTTTCTATCTTAATCAAACTGGGTAGTGAATAATTATCGTCTCACGATAGAAGAAGAGGCTGAGATTGCTGATTCTCGGCCTCTTAGGTCTCTTAAAATGTTCCGATACGGGTGATTGGCCAGAAGCGGAATTTAGCTTCCCCTGTGATATCTTTTGCTTTAAAGGTACCTACGTGACGGCTGTCGCTCGAAACCAAGCGGTCATCTCCGAGGAGAAGGTATTCTCCTTCTGGGACAGTGAAGCTAAAGTTGGTGTTGTAGTTGACATCAACTGTGAAGGCTTGGGCTTTTTCAGCGATACTTCTAAAGAAAGTTCCTTTATTTCCTTCAAATCCCTTGCCTGAGTAGGTGCTTTGGAGTTTGTCATCCTTGAAGCGTTTGATGTAATCAGTTAGGTAAGGTTCATCTGTCTCTTTGTCATTGATGTAAAGTTTATCATTTTCGTAACGAATGGTATCACCAGGCATTCCGATGACACGTTTGACAATGTCCTTATTACCATCTTCCTCATGGGCAACCACGATATCAAAACGGTCAATAGGGAGGTGTTTGACGACAAAGAGGATTTCGCCATCCGCTAGGGTAGGATCCATGGAATGCCCTTCTACTCGAACATTGCTCCAAAAAAAGATACGACTTAAAGCTAGTAATGACAGAATTAGGAGGAACAATCCCCACTCTTTTAAGAAATTTTTAAATGAATTCATAACTTACCTTTCTAAGCGTTTTTTCGCTTTTTCAGTATTTTTAAAGTGCAGTTTGGCGCAGAAATTGAGTCCCTGCATTCCATAGGCCTGCAAAATCTGGCTAGCAACCTTATCAGAAGCCGTTCCAGCTCCACTTGGAAGTTGATAGCCCAGCTCTCGTCCCAGATTTTCAAGATTTTCTAGAAAGAGATCACGCGCAATGATAGAAGAAACTGCGACAGCCAAGTATTTACCCTCAGCCTTTTCTTCTAAGCTGATCGGATTGCTGAAACGATTGGCCTCTTGTGCCAAGTACTTGTCATAATTTTTAGCACTGGTAAAGGCATCAATCACAATTTTCTCAGGCTGAATGCCTTTTTGAAGAAGGAGATAGATAGCCTGGTTATGGAGGGCTACCTTAACCGAAACAGCGTTGTAGCGGTCTCCGATGACCTCGTTGTACTTGCTTGGTGAGAGAAGCAGTGCCTGGTGCTGGATTTTTTCTTTGAGGATAGGGGCAATCTGACGGATCTTTTGGTCGGTCAGTGTCTTGGAATCCCCCACACCTAGTTTTCGCAAGAAGTCATGCTGGTCAGGTGTGACAAAGGAAGCCACAACTGCAAGTCCACCAAAGTAGGAACCATTTCCAACCTCATCCGTCCCAATCAAAGGGAGATTTTGTCCGCTGGTTTGCCCTACAACTTGATAGCCAAAGAAACGAGCGTATTTCTCAGCTCCTTCACCCTGAAGCAAGACCTTTCCAGAAGTATAGATAGAAACGGTTGCTTGAGGCAGTTTCAAAAAATAGCGAATATAGGGGTTTTTACTGGGAGCCAGACTGGTTTGATAGTGTTCAAGAAAAGCCTGAATCTCCTTTTCGCTTGGTGTGAGTGTTATACTTGCCATAGTTTCTATTGTACCATAAAAGCAGATAAATTTGTAAAAACTGACAAAATTAGCGAATTTTGGTATAATATCGTGAGGTGAATTTTATGGCAAATCTAAATCGATTCAAATTTACATTCGGGAAAAAATCCTTAACCTTGACAACCGAGCATGATAACCTTTTTATGGAGGAAATCGCCAAGGTTGCGACAGAAAAATACCAAGCAATTAAAGAACAAATGCCTAGTGCAGATGATGAAACGATTGCTCTTTTGTTGGCAGTCAACTGTTTGTCAACTCAACTCAGCCGTGAGATTGAATTTGACGATAAGGAGCAAGAATTAGAAGAACTCCGTCACAAGCTTGTGACTTGCAAGCAAGAACAGAGCAAGATTGAGGATTCCTTATGATTTCACTCTTTCTTATATTGGTCTTGGCTTGGGGATTTTATATCGGCTATCGGAGAGGCCTGCTCTTACAGGTTTATTACCTGATTTCAGCCATGGCATCAGCTTTTGTGGCTGGCCAGTTTTATAAGGGGCTAGGAGAGCAATTTCATTTGCTGGTCCCTTATGCAAATCCGCAGGAAGGTCAGGGAACTTTCTTTTTCCCATCGGATCAACTCTTTCAGTTGGATAAGGTCTTTTACGCAGGGATCGGCTATTTGCTTGTATTTGGGATTGTCTATAGCATCGGTCGTTTGCTTGGTCTCCTCTTACACTTGATTCCTAGTAAAAAACTGGGTGGTAAGTTGTTCCAAGTTTCAGCAGGTATTTTGTCCATGTTGGTGACCTTATTTGTCTTGCAAATGGCCTTGACCATCTTGGCGACCATTCCCATGGCAGCTATTCAAAATCCTCTTGAAAAAAGTATCGTCGCAAAACACATCATCCAGAGCATACCAGTAACAACTAGTTGGCTCAAACAAATCTGGGTGACAAATTTAATCGGATAAAAAGGGCAGGAGTTTTCCTCGCCCTTTGTTTACAGATTTGACTCGAATCTATCAGAATGTAAAAAGCTACCACACCTAGACATTCAAAGACAAGGAAATAAAGATGAATAAGAAAATATTAGAAACATTAGAGTTCAATAAGGTCAAGGCCTTGTTTGAACCCCATTTGTTGACCGAGCAGGGCTTGGAGCAATTGAGACAGCTGGTTCCTACTGCCAAAGCAGATAAAATCAAACAGGCTTTTGCTGAGATGAAGGAAATGCAGGCTCTTTTCGTCGAGCAACCACATTTTACCATTCTCGCAACCAAGGAAATTTCAGGAGTCTGCAAGCGGTTGGAGATGGGGGCGGACCTCAATATCGAGGAGTTCCTACTCTTGAAGCGCGTGCTTCTTGCTAGCCGAGAACTGCAAAGTTTTTATGCTAATCTGGAAAATGTCAGCTTGGAAGAATTAGCCCTTTGGTTTGAGAAATTACATGATTTTCCGCAATTACAAGGAAATCTCCAAGCTTTTAATGATGCAGGTTTCATTGAAAATTTTGCCAGTGAAGAATTGGCGCGCATCCGTCGAAAAATCCATGATAGCGAGAGTCAGGTCCGCGATGTTTTACAGGACCTGCTCAAGCAAAAAGCGCAGATGTTGACGGAAGGGATTGTTGCTAGCAGAAATGGACGTCAGGTTTTACCAGTCAAAAACACCTACCGCAATAAGATTGCAGGTGTCGTTCATGATATTTCTGCTAGTGGAAATACCGTCTATATCGAACCCCGTGAGGTGGTCAAACTGAGCGAAGAAATTGCCAGTTTGCGAGCAGATGAGCGCTATGAAATGCTTCGCATTCTCCAAGAAATTTCTGAACGTGTCCGCCCTCATGCGGCTGAAATTGCCAATGATGCTTGGATTATCGGTCATCTGGACTTGATTCGTGCCAAGGTCCGCTTTATCCAAGAAAGGCAAGCAGTCGTTCCTCAGCTGTCAGAAAATCAAGAGATTCAACTGCTCCATGTCTGCCATCCATTGGTCAAAAATGCAGTTGCAAATGATGTCCATTTTGGTCAAGATTTAACAGCGATTGTCATTACAGGTCCCAATACGGGTGGGAAGACCATCATGCTTAAAACTCTGGGATTGACGCAGGTTATGGCTCAATCCGGTTTGCCGATTTTGGCAGACAAGGGAAGTCGTGTTGGTATTTTTGAAGAAATCTTTGCTGATATTGGCGATGAGCAATCTATTGAGCAGAGCTTGTCTACCTTCTCTAGCCATATGACCAATATTGTGGATATTCTTGGCAAGGTCAATCAACATTCGCTCTTGCTCTTGGATGAGTTGGGGGCTGGTACAGATCCCCAAGAGGGAGCTGCCCTTGCCATGGCTATTCTGGAGGACCTTCGCCTGCGTCAAGTCAAGACCATGGCTACAACTCACTATCCGGAACTCAAGGCTTACGGTATTGAGACAGCCTTTGTGCAAAATGCCAGCATGGAGTTTGATACTGCAACTCTACGCCCGACCTATCGCTTTATGCAGGGTGTTCCTGGTCGAAGCAATGCCTTTGAAATTGCCAAACGTCTGGGCCTTTCTGAAGTTATCGTGGGGGATGCCAGTCAGCAGGTCGATCAGGACAATGATGTCAATCGGATCATTGAGCAGCTGGAAGAGCAGACGCTAGAGAGTCGCAAACGCTTGGACAATATCCGTGAGGTGGAGCAAGAAAATCTCAAGATGAACCGTGCGCTTAAAAAACTTTACAACGAGCTTAATCGTGAAAAGGAAACCGAGCTTAACAAGGCGCGTGAACAGGCTGCTGAGATTGTGGACATGGCCCTAAGTGAGAGTGACCAGATTCTTAAAAATCTCCACAGTAAATCTCAACTCAAGCCCCATGAAATCATTGAAGCCAAGGCTAAACTGAAAAAATTGGCTCCTGAAAAAGTGGACTTGTCTAAAAACAAGGTCCTTCAAAAGGCCAAGAAAAAACGAGCTCCAAAGGTGGGAGATGATATCGTTGTTCTCAGTTATGGACAGCGTGGTACCTTGACCAGTCAACTCAAGGACGGCCGCTGGGAAGCTCAAGTCGGGTTGATTAAGATGACCTTGGAAGAAAAAGAGTTTGACCTTGTTCAAGCTCAGCAAGAAAAGCAAGTCAAGAAGAAACAGGTCAATGTCGTGAAACGAACTTCTGGTCGTGGCCCACAAGCTAGACTGGACCTTCGAGGCAAACGCTATGAAGAGGCTATGAATGAGCTAGATGCCTTTATCGACCAAGCCTTGCTTAACAATATGGCACAAGTTGATATCATCCATGGTATCGGAACAGGTGTCATCCGTGAAGGAGTCACCAAATACCTACAAAGAAACAAACATGTCAAGAGTTTCGGCTATGCCCCACAAAATGCTGGAGGCAGTGGTGCGACTATTGTGACTTTTAAAGGATAGAAGTATTCCGAGCTTTATAAAGTAAAAACTGTTGAATTAAGTTTTACTAATAAACACATTGACAAAAGCCAACATTTTTTGTAAAATAAAAATCAATTAAATACCAACACCGAATGAAGTTTAATAGAAGTGGAGAATCGTTTGATTTTCCATGACTGTAAATGGACGGAACTCTGGAGAGACCGTAAAGGCACCGAAGGGGCAAGGCAGGTAACTGCTCAAACTCTCAGGTAAAAGGACAGAGCTAGGATAGACCGCTTTTTAGCATTTATCTAAGCATTCCAGAGTACATGTATCTTGCATGTGCTCTTTCTTTTGGGGTTGAAAAGATAGGAGAATAGAATGTTAGAATTGCTTAAATCAATCGATGCTTTTGCTTGGGGACCTCCCCTCCTGATTTTATTGGTCGGAACAGGGATTTACCTAACTGCCCGTCTAGGTCTTTTGCAGGTTTTGCGTCTGCCAAAGGCCTTTCAGCTTATTTTTACTAAGGACAAGGGGCATGGCGATGTATCCAGTTTTGCGGCCTTGTGTACGGCGCTAGCAGCGACGGTTGGTACGGGAAATATTATTGGGGTGGCGACGGCTATCAAGGTCGGTGGTCCAGGAGCCCTCTTTTGGATGTGGATGGCTGCTTTCTTTGGAATGGCTACCAAGTATGCGGAAGGACTCTTGGCGATTAAATACCGTACCAAGGATGATCATGGTGCAGTAGCGGGAGGTCCCATGCACTATATTCTTCTAGGGATGGGAGAAAAGTGGCGTCCCCTTGCTATCTTTTTTGCCCTGGCAGGTGTGCTAGTAGCTTTGTTGGGAATCGGGACATTTACCCAAGTCAACTCGATTACAGAATCTATCCAAAATACAACGGCTATTTCGCCAGCCATCACCGCTCTCGTTTTGTCTGTCTTTGTAGCGATTGCTGTCTTTGGTGGACTCAAGTCCATTTCAAAGGTTTCAACTACCGTTGTTCCTTTTATGGCTATCATTTATATTTTAGGAACTCTTACAGTTATTTTCTTTAATATTTGGAAAATTCCTGCCACAATCGCTTTAATCTTGACATCCGCTTTTAGTCCAGTTGCTGCAGTAGGTGGATTTGCCGGTGCTAGCATTCGGATGGCTATTCAAAATGGTGTGGCGCGAGGTGTGTTCTCGAACGAATCTGGTCTGGGTTCGGCTCCCATTGCAGCAGCAGCAGCTAAGACAAACGAACCAGTAGAGCAAGGTTTGATTTCCATGACAGGAACCTTTATTGATACACTCATTATCTGTACTTTGACTGGTTTGACTATCTTGGTAACTGGTGTTTGGAGTGGTGATTTGAATGGAGTTGCCTTGACTCAGTCAGCCTTCTCAACAGTCTTTTCACACTTTGGACCTGCCCTTTTGACCATCTTCCTTGTGCTCTTTGCCTTTACAACGATTTTAGGTTGGAACTATTACGGAGAACGTTGTTTTGAGTTTCTCTTTGGGGTTCGCTTTATCTGGCTCTACCGTGTGGTCTTTGTGCTCATGGTCTTGCTAGGAGGATTTATCGAGTTGGATATGGTTTGGATTATCGCAGATATTGTCAATGCCTTGATGGCTCTGCCAAACTTGATTGCCCTCTTGGTCTTGTCGCCAGTCGTTATTGCTGAGACTAAAAAGTATTTTAATAAATAATGAAATCACACAGCTCGTGTGATTTTTTTGCGTTCATAAAAAATTTCTATCGGTGCAATTTAAAATATATATTATACAAGGTATAGAATCTGTGATAGACTAGATTTCAACAACATGAAAAGAGGTTTTATGATGACAACATTTACCATCCATACAGTAGAATCAGCACCAGCAGAAGTGAAAGAGGTTCTTGAAACAGTAGAAAAAGATAACAATGGCTATATTCCCAACCTAATCGGTCTCCTGGCTAATGCACCAACTGCTTTAGAAGCCTACAGAACTGTCGGAGCCATCAATCGTCGCAACAGCCTGACACCCGTTGAGCGTGAAGTGGTGCAGATCACGGCAGCCGTGACCAATGGTTGTGCCTTCTGTGTCGCAGGTCACACAGCCTTTTCAATCAAACAAATCCAGATGAATGATGATCTTCTGCAAGCCCTTCGCAATCGTACTCCAATCGAAACAGATCCTAAATTAGACACTCTGGCTAAGTTTACTTTGGCAGTTATCAATACCAAGGGTCGTGTTGGAGATGAAGCCTTGGCTGAGTTTCTAGAAGCTGGCTACACTCAACAAAATGCCTTGGATGTGGTTCTTGGTGTCAGCCTAGCAAGCCTCTGTAACTATGCCAATAACCTAGCCAATACACCAATTAACCCAGAATTGCAACCTTATGCTTAATTCATATCTGAGTAAAATGAAGTCTGAAATCAACGGACTTCATTTTTTATCCCCTCATTTAAGTGCTTTTATGCTATACTGAAACTAACATGATTATTGGAGGTTAGGATGAAAAAACTCCCCTTAGTATTTTCTGGTTGTTTGCTAGGTTTGGCAGGAGCTGGAAATCTTATTTTAGATACGTTGCCAGTTCTGTCACATATACTGAGTTTATCAGGCTTGGTTTTATGGATTTACTTTCTGATTTTGCATCTCTTTAATTGGAAGGAAACCAAGCAAGAATTGACCAAGCCTCCTCTTTTGTCAGGAATGGCCACCTTTCCCATGGCTGGGATGATTTTATCAACTTATGTCTTTCGCGTATTCCCTCATCTTCCTTTAGTAGCGCAGGGTTTCTGGTGGTTTTCATTTCTCTTGGATTTGGCCTTGATTGCTGGTTTCACCATCAAGTTTGCTTATCCGGGTCGGAGGATTCATGCGACTCCTAGCTGGACGGTACTTTATGTGGGGATAGCAGTGGCTGCCTTGACCTATCCTCTGGTAGGCATCATCGAGATTGCCTATGCGACCTTGAGTTTTGGTTTTCTCTTGACCTTCTATCTCTATCCCCTTATTTATAGCGATTTAAAGAAACAACCACTCCCACTAGTCTTGCTTGGACAAGAAGGAATCTACTGTGCTCCTTTCTCTCTACTCTTGGCTTCCCTAGTTCGAGTTGGAGGAGCTAGCCTACCGAATTGGGTCTTGATTGTCATGATTTTGGCTTCCCAATCCTTCTTTTTCTTTGTTTTAACTCGCCTGCCCAATATTTTAAAACAAGGCTTTCAACCAGCCTTCTCAGCCCTCACCTTCCCAACCATTATCACAGCTACTTCGCTCAAGATGGCTCAGGGAATCTTGAAACTTCCATTTTTGGATTATTTGATGCTGGCTGAAACCGCTATTTGCTTAATTATTTTATTCTTTGTATTAGGCGCATATCTGAATTGGTTACGAAAAAAGGTCTAGCTAGAAATAGCTAAACCTTATTTTTTATGGTTTGATAACCTCAGCTCCGCCCATGTATGGACGAAGTGCTTCTGGGATGGTCACAGAACCATCTTCATTTTGGTAGTTTTCAAGAATAGCAGCAACTGTACGTCCAACTGCAAGTCCAGAACCGTTCAAGGTATGGAGGAGTTTCACCTTGCCGTCTGCTTCATCACGGTAACGGATTTGGGCACGACGGGCTTGGAAATCTTCTGTATTTGAACAACTTGAGATTTCACGGTAGGTATTTTGTGCTGGAATCCAAACTTCTAAGTCGTAAGTTTTAGCAGCTGAGAAGCCCATATCTCCAGTAGAGAGAGCAACGACACGGTATGGAAGGTTGAGTTTTTGAAGAATGTTTTCAGCGTTGGCTGTCATTTTTTCCAATTCTTCGTAAGATTCTTCTGGCTTGGCAAATTTAACCATTTCAACCTTGTGGAATTGGTGCAAACGAATCAAGCCACGAGTATCACGACCAGCTGAACCAGCCTCAGAACGGAATGAAGGACTCATAGCAGTGAAGTAGATTGGCAGGTCTTTACCATCAAGGATTTCATCACGGTAGTAGTTTGTCAGAGGAACTTCAGCTGTAGGAATAAGGACGTAATTGCTGTCGCTCAATTCAAAAGTATCTTCCTTGAATTTTGGATATTGACCAGTACCAAACATAGAGTCATGGTTAACCATGTAAGGTGTGATGACTTCAGTGTAGCCTTCTTTTCCATGTTCATCCAACATAAAGTTGTAGATAGCACGTTCCAAACGAGCGCCTAGACCTTTATAGAAGAGGAAGCGAGCTCCTGTTACCTTACCGCCACGTTCCCAATCAAGGATACCAAGGTCTTCGCCAAGATCCCAGTGAGCTTTTGGCTCGAAATCGAACTCGCGTGGAGTGCCCCAACGGCGAACTTCCACATTGTCATCTTCGTCAGCTCCAACAGGAACGCTGTCAGCAGGGATGTTTGGAAGAGTAGTGGTAAATTCTGTCAATTTAGCATCGATTTCTGCCAATTCAGCATCCAAGGCTTTGACTTCAGCAGATAGAGTTTGCATAGCAGCAATCTTGTCATCTGCATTTTCCTTATTGCGCTTAGCTTGGGCAATCTCAGCTGAAACTGTGTTACGTTCAGCCTTGAGAGTTTCAACCTTGACTAAAATATCACGACGTTTAGCATCGATTTCTTTCATCTCGTTTAAGACAGCAGCATCTACACCACGTGTAGCCAGTTTTTCTGCGACAGCATCAAAGTCTGTACGAATACGTTTGATATCTAACATAAGAACTCCTTTATGAAAAAAGCACACCTGACAAAGCGTTGGAGTGGCAGGGCCACGGTTCCATCCAACTTCACAGGAGTGCACTTGATTGTGTATGCAATTGTTACTAACGGTAGAATTTCACCTATCCCTCCTATCTGCTCGCAGCATCCGCAGACTTTCTGAAAGAAGAAGATAACCTACTTATCCGTTGCTATGATTATACTAAAGTTTCTACTTTTTTGCAAATAGATTTTTAAATTTTTGACTAATGGTTTGAATCAGGGTCGGAAGTTTGACGACCTTGTCATTGCCCAGTTTTTCGCGAGCAATTTTAAGAATGGCACCTGAGTCTTTTGATGCAAAGAGGAATTTTCCTTTGTCTGTAAAGACTTCGAAGTGGCGACTGATTTTGCGACCAGTAACATTAGCACCAATTTGGTTGATATGGCTCCAAGGAATCTGGATAAATTGTTCAACATTGACATCTGGGTAAAATTCCAGAGCCTGATCTCCAACAAGGAATTTCCCAACTTTCCCAGCTATAGAGAGGTAGGAAGTTCCGGTCGTATTGAGAAGCACTGTTTTGTTAAGAGATTGGGCCATGATTAGTCTTCCTTACTTTCACCGAAAAAGGCATTGTAGAGCGCTTTAATTGCTGCTTTTTCTTGGTCTTTATTGACAACAAACATGATAGAAACTTCACTAGAACCTTGAGACATCATCTGGATATTAATCTTGTTTTCAGATAGAGCACGTGTCGCAGTAGCAGTTACTCCGATATGACTCTTCATTTTTTCACCAACAATCATAATGATAGAAAGGTCGTGTTCGATTTCTGCATGGTCTACTTCAGCCTTTTGAACCAACTGACGAAGGATTTCTTCTTCCTTGATAGGAGTTAGTTCGCGAGAACGGAGGATGATTGAAAGATCGTCGATACCTGTTGGCATATGTTCCCAACCGATGTTAAGATCTTCAAGGATTTGAAGAACCTTGCGTCCAAATCCAACCTCACGGTTCATGAGGTATTTAGACATGTTGATGCTGACAAAGCCAGAGTCACCAGCAATTCCTACTACTGGGAATTCATCACTACTATGTTTTAGAACGATACGAGTACCTGGATGATCAGGATTGTTGGTATTCTTGATAACCAGAGGAATTTTTCCTCGGTAGGCAGGAAGAAGCGCTTCGTCATGAAGGACTGAGAATCCTGCATAGGCCAACTCACGCATTTCACGGTAGGTCAGCTCAGGGATTGAGTGTGGTTGGTGGATAATACCAGGGTGTGCTGCAAAGATACCATCAACATCCGTAAAGTTTTCATAGAGGTCTGCCTTAACACCGGCAGCAATGATAGAACCTGTAATGTCTGATCCTCCACGTGAGAAGGTACAGATCTGATTTTCCTTGGTAACACCAAAGAAACCAGGAATGACAAGGACTTCATTGGCATTTGTCAATTCCTCAATCTTGTCATAACTTGATGGAATGATGCGAGCGTGACCAGGTTCACTTGTGACTACAATACCAGCTTCTCTAGGGTGCACATAGCGTGCATCGATACCATTTTGATTAAAGTAGGCAGCAATCAATTTAGCATTGTTATTTTCACCGGCTGCTAGGAAAGTGTCGTAGAGAAATTCATTTTCTTCGATAGGAAGAGTAGCTAAGGCGCGAATACTTTTTGAAATTTTTTCTAAAACAGCTGGTTTAAGACCTAGTTCACTAACCATAGCAGCATAGCGGTCGATAATCCAGTTTTGACTCTTACTAATATCGTTACCAGCAACATAGTCGCGGTAGTATTTAATCAAGGCATCCGTAACTTTAGTATCTTCAGCATTACGTTTACCAGGCGCAGAAACGACGACAAAACGACGCTCTGAATCGCTTTTGACGATGTTTAAAACTTTTTCTAATTGACTAGCAGAGGCAAGAGAGCTACCTCCAAATTTAACAACTTTCATAAGAACTCCTAAAGTAAGTATTTTATACGATTATAGCAGAAAGAAAGCCTTTTTTCAATGAAGAAAATAAGATGCGTTCTAGTATAAAGCGAGCCTTTCTAATCGGCTGAGACACTTTCAGTTGATTTTTTCTTGCTTTCTGATTTTAAAAAAGATATACTTTGAAAATAAAATAATTTAACCAGCTTATAAAATAAAAAGGAGTTCAAATGGAACACATTATTTATCAGCTTGAAGAGGATTTGGCAATCCTTACCTTGAATCGTCCTGAGGTCGCGAATGGTTTTCATATTCCTATGTGTGAGGAGATTTTAGAAGCTCTGACTCTGGCAGAAGAGGATCCAGCTGTGCATTTTATCTTGATTAATGCCAATGGCAAAGTCTTTTCAGTTGGGGGAGATTTAGTAGAGATGAAGCGGGCGGTGGATGAGGATGATATTCCATCATTGACAAAAATCGCAGAATTGGTCAATACTATTTCTTATAAAATCAAGCAAATTGCTAAACCTGTCTTGATGGAGGTTGATGGGGCTGTTGCAGGTGCCGCAGCAAATATGGCTGTTGCTGCAGATTTCTGTCTGGCAACGGATAAGGCTAAATTTATCCAAGCCTTTGTTGGAGTTGGCTTGGCTCCGGATGCAGGAGGAATTCATCTCTTGAGTCGAAGTATTGGTGTGACGCGTGCTGCTCAATTAGCCATGACAGGTGAGGCTTTGTCCGCAGAAAAAGCTCTGGAGTGGGGTCTTGTTTATCGGGTCTCTGAAGCTGATAAACTTGAAAAGACGAGAGAACAGCTTCTTAAAAAATTGAGACGCGGGTCAGCTAATTCCTATGCTGCCATCAAGAAGTTGGTTTGGGAGAGTCAATTTAAAGACTGGCAAGATTATGCTGCTTTAGAACTGAACCTACAGGAATCACTAGCGAAAACAGAGGATTTCAAAGAAGGAGTTCGGGCTCATTCGGAAAGAAGACGACCTAAATTTACAGGAAAATAAAAAAATACTTGCACCATTCTTTGAACTTTGATATAATTCTTTTGTCAAATGTTTTGATTCTAAAAGTTTTTTTGAAAAGGAGGGAAGGAAAGATTGGACTACCAACGAATTAATGAATATTTAACGTCTATATTTAACAATGTCCTCGTTATTGAGGAAGTTAGCTTGAGGGGTAGTCGTTTCAAGGATATCTCCATCAAAGAAATGCATACGATTGATGTGATTGGAAAAGTTCCAGATGTGACACCAAGTCAAGTGTCAAAAGAGTTGATGGTGACTCTTGGGACAGTTACGACTAGTTTGAATAATCTCGAACGCAAGGGTTACATTGAACGCATTCGTTCAGAACATGATCGACGTGTGGTACATCTGCATTTGACAAAGAAAGGTCGCTTGGTTCATAGGTTACATAAACGCTTCCACAAGGCCATGGTTGAAAAAATCATTGATGGTATGAGTAAGCAAGAAATTGAGGTTATGAGCAAAGGTTTGACTAATCTTTATCAATTTTTGGAGGATTTGAGATAATGGCTTTTGCAAAAATAAGCCAGGTTGCTCATTATGTGCCAGAGCAAGTGGTTACAAATCATGATTTGGCTCAGATTATGGATACCAATGATGAGTGGATTTCAAGTCGGACGGGAATACGACAAAGGCATATTTCAAGAACAGAATCTACTAGTGATTTGGCTACAGAGGTTGCTAAGAAACTGATGGAAAAAGCTGAAATCACAGGAGGGGAGTTGGATTTTATCATCCTAGCTACCATTACTCCAGATTCTATGATGCCCTCTACAGCTGCTCGTGTCCAAGCTAATATTGGTGCTAATAAGGCCTTTGCTTTTGACCTAACAGCGGCTTGCAGTGGATTTGTATTTGCTCTTTCAACTGCTGAAAAGTTTATAGCTTCTGGTCGCTTTCAAAAAGGCTTGGTGATTGGTAGTGAAACCCTCTCTAAAGCAGTCGATTGGTCAGACCGATCAACAGCTGTTTTGTTTGGAGATGGTGCTGGTGGTGTCTTGCTAGAAGCTAGCGAGCAAGAGCATTTTATGGCTGAGAGTCTCAATAGTGATGGGAGTCGTAGCGAGTGTCTAACTTATGGACATTCAGGCTTGCATTCTCCGTTTTCAGATCAAGAAAATGCAGATTCATTTTTGAAGATGGATGGGCGTGCAGTCTTTGATTTTGCCATTCGGGACGTAGCCAAGTCTATCAAGCAGACTATTGATGAATCTCCTATAGAGGCGACAGACTTGGATTATCTGCTACTTCATCAGGCTAATGACCGTATTTTGGATAAGATGGCTAGAAAAATCGGTGTTAACCGAGATAAAATTCCAGCCAATATGATGGAATATGGCAATACCAGTGCAGCAAGTATCCCGATTTTACTTTCAGAGTGTGTAGAACAAGGTCTCATCCATTTAGATGGTAGCCAGACTGTTCTACTATCAGGCTTCGGTGGAGGCTTGACATGGGGCACGCTCATTCTTACAATTTAGGTAATCATGTGGTGAACACATTGTTATAAAAAAACTATTTATTTTAAAGGAGTCCTATCATGGCAGTATTTGAAAAAGTACAAGAAATTATCGTTGAAGAACTTGGAAAAGATGCATCAGAAGTAACACTTGAATCAACTTTTGATGACTTGGATGCAGATTCATTGGACTTGTTCCAAGTAATCTCAGAAATCGAAGATGCTTTTGATATCCAAATCGAAGCAGAAGATGACTTGAAAACAGTTGGTGACTTGGTTGCCTACGTTGAAGAGCAAACAAAATAAGCAGAATATAAGATAGAAGGAGTAGGGAAACCCGCTCCCTCTTGTTTAGGCAATAGTTTGATCGTCAAATTATGACGGTATCGAACTATTACGTAAGCAAGAAACGATGGAGGCACTATGAAAACACGTATTACAGAATTATTGAACATTGATTATCCTATTTTCCAAGGAGGAATGGCCTGGGTTGCTGATGGTGATTTGGCAGGAGCTGTTTCCAAGGCTGGAGGACTAGGGATTATCGGTGGGGGGAATGCCCCTAAAGAAGTTGTCAAGGCAAATATTGATAAAATCAAATCATTGACTGATAAACCCTTTGGTGTCAACATCATGCTCTTGTCTCCCTTTGTGGAAGATATTGTAGACCTCGTTATCGAGGAAGGGGTTAAGGTAGTTACAACAGGCGCAGGAAATCCAAGCAAATACATGGAACGTTTCCATGAAGCTGGTATTACGGTTATTCCTGTTGTACCAAGTGTTGCCCTAGCTAAACGCATGGAAAAAATCGGTGCGGATGCTGTTATTGCAGAAGGAATGGAGGCCGGGGGGCATATCGGTAAATTAACAACCATGACCTTGGTTCGCCAGGTTGCTGCTGCTGTATCTATTCCAGTTATTGCTGCAGGAGGGATTGCGGATGGTGAAGGTGTTGCAGCTGGCTTTATGCTAGGTGCAGAGGCTGTTCAGGTTGGAACTCGTTTTGTCGTTGCAAAAGAGTCTAATGCCCATCCAAATTATAAGGCGAAAATTTTAAAAGCTAGAGATATTGATACTACGATTTCAGCTCAACACTTTGGACATGCTGTTCGTGCGATTAAAAATCAGTTGACTCGTGATTTTGAACAAGCTGAAAAAGATGCTTTTAAACAAGAAAATCCAGATTTGGAAATTTTTGAACAAATGGGAGCAGGTGCTCTAGCCAAAGCGGTTGTTCACGGAGATGTGGATGGTGGATCTGTTATGGCAGGTCAAATTGCAGGCCTTGTTTCCAAAGAAGAAACCGTTGAAGAAATCCTAAAAGATTTGTATTACGGAGCAGCTAAGAAAATTCAAGAAGAAGCCTCTCGTTGGGCAGGAGTTGTAAGAAATGACTAAAACAGCCTTTTTATTTGCTGGTCAAGGTGCCCAGTATCTAGGTATGGGACGGGAACTCTATAATCAGTATCCGATTGTCAAAGAAACGATTGATCAAGCGAGTCAGGTACTCGGTTATGATTTGCGTTATCTTATTGATACAGAAGAAGAAAAACTCAATCAGACCCGCTATACGCAACCAGCTATTTTAGCAACTTCAGTTGCTATCTATCGTTTATTGCAAGAAAAGGGCTATCAACCTGATATGGTTGCTGGTTTGTCTCTTGGAGAATATTCTGCCTTGGTGGCCAGCGGTGCCTTGGATTTTGGAGAAGCGGTTGCTTTGGTTGCTAAGCGTGGCGCCTATATGGAAGAAGCGGCCCCTGCTGGTTCTGGCAAGATGGTAGCAGTTCTCAATACGCCAGTAGAGGTTATTGAAGAAGTCTGTCGAAAAGCTTCTGAACTTGGAGTAGTTACCCCAGCCAACTATAATACACCTGCACAAATCGTGATTGGTGGAGAAGTGGTAGCAGTTGATCGAGCTGTCGAACTCTTGCAGGAAGCAGGAGCTAAACGCTTGATTCCTCTTAAGGTTTCAGGACCTTTTCATACCGCTCTCCTTGAGCCTGCTAGCCAGAAACTAGCTGAAACTCTAGCTCAGGTAAGTTTTTCAGATTTTACTTGTCCTCTAGTTGGCAATACAGAAGCTGCAGTTATGCAAAAAGAAGACATTGCTCAACTCTTGACGCGTCAGGTCAAAGAGCCAGTTCGTTTCTATGAAAGTATTGCAGTTATGCAAGAAGCAGGTGTAACCAACTTTATCGAGATTGGACCGGGGAAAGTCTTGTCAGGCTTTGTCAAAAAAATTGATAAGACAGCTAAACTAGCCAATGTTGAAGATCAGGCTAGTTTGGAAACTTTGCTAGAAAACAAGTAATCCCTTCTCCCATAAATACAAGAGAAAACAGGAGAAAAGAATGCAACTAAAAAATAAAAATATCTTTATTACAGGTTCGAGTCGTGGAATTGGTCTTGCCATTGCCCATAAGTTTGCTCAAACAGGAGCCAATATTGTCTTAAACAGTCGTGGGACAATCTCAGAGGACTTGCTAGCCGAGTTTTCAAACTATGGTGTCAAGGTGGTTCCTATATCAGGAGACGTGTCCGATTTTGCAGACGCTAAGCGTATGGTTGATCAAGCTATTGCTGAGCTGGGTTCAGTAGATGTTTTGGTCAACAATGCAGGGATTACCCAAGATACCCTTATGCTCAAGATGACAGAAGCGGATTTTGAAAAAGTACTCAAGGTTAACTTGACTGGTGCCTTTAACATGACACAATCAGTCTTAAAACCGATGATGAAAGCCAGAGAAGGTGCTATCATTAATATGTCTAGTGTTGTTGGTTTGATGGGAAATATCGGTCAAGCTAACTATGCAGCTTCTAAGGCTGGTTTGATTGGTTTTACCAAGTCTGTGGCGCGTGAAGTGGCCAATCGCAATATCAGAGTTAATGCTATTGCACCTGGAATGATTGAGTCCGATATGACAGCTGTTCTATCAGACAAGGTAAAAGATGCCATGCTGGCGCAAATTCCTATGAAAGAATTTGGGCAGGCAGAGCAGGTTGCAGATTTGACAGTATTTTTAACAGGCCAAGATTATCTAACTGGTCAAGTGGTTGCCATTGATGGTGGCTTAAGTATGTAGCAGAAGCTAGAGGTAAAAAAGATGAAACTAAATCGCGTAGTAGTAACAGGTTATGGAGTAACATCTCCAATCGGAAATACACCAGAAGAATTTTGGAATAGTTTGACAACTGGAAAAATCGGAATTGGTCAAATTACGAAATTTGATCATAGCGACTTTGATGTTCATAATGCAGCAGAAATCCAAGATTTTCCTTTTGATAAATACTTTGTAAAGAAAGATACCAATCGTTTTGATAACTATTCTTTATATGCCTTGTATGCGGCTCAAGAAGCTGTCAATCATGCCAATTTAGATGTAGAGGCTCTTGATAAAGATCGTTTTGGTGTTATTGTGGCCTCTGGTATTGGTGGAATCAAGGAAATTGAAGATCAAGTGCTTCGCCTAAATGACAAAGGACCAAAACGTTTGAAACCATTGACCCTTCCAAAAGCCTTGCCAAATATGGCTTCAGGAAATGTTGCTATGCGTTTTGGAGCAAACGGTGTTTGTAAATCTATCAATACTGCCTGCGCTTCATCAAATGACGCGATTGGTGATGCCTTCCGTTCAATTAAGTTTGGCTTCCAAGATGTCATGTTGGTAGGTGGGTCAGAAGCTTCTATTACACCTTTTGCTATTGCTGGTTTCCAAGCCCTAACTGCTCTCTCAACTACAGAGGACCCAACTCGTGCTTCCATTCCATTTGATAAGGACCGTAATGGTTTTGTCATGGGTGAAGGTTCTGGGATGTTAGTTCTTGAAAGCCTTGAACACGCTGAAAAACGTGGGGCTACTATCCTTGCTGAAGTGGTTGGTTACGGAAATACTTGTGATGCCTACCATATGACTTCTCCTCATCCAGAAGGTCAAGGAGCTATCAAAGCCATCAAACTAGCCTTGGAGGAAGCTGAGATTTCTCCAGAGCAAGTAGCCTATGTCAATGCTCACGGAACGTCAACTCCTGCTAATGAAAAAGGAGAAAGTGGTGCCATCGTAGCTGTTCTTGGTAAGGAAGTGCCTGTATCATCAACCAAATCATTCACAGGACATTTGCTGGGTGCTGCAGGTGCAGTAGAAGCTATCGTAACAATCGAGGCTATGCGTCATAACTTTGTACCAATGACAGCTGGAACAAGTGAAGTATCAGATTATATCGAAGCCAATGTCGTTTATGGACAAGGCTTGGAGCAAGAAATTCCATACGCTATTTCAAATACTTTTGGTTTTGGTGGCCACAATGCAGTTCTTGCTTTCAAACGTTGGGAGAATAAATAACTATGAATTTAAACGATATTAAAGACTTGATGGCTCAATTTGACCAATCAAGTTTGAGAGAATTTTCTTATAGAAATGGGACGGATGAGTTACAGTTTAGCAAGAATGAAGCTAGACTTGTGCCTGAAGTTGCACCTCAGGTCGCTCCTGCGCCTGCTGTAGCAACACCAAGTCCAGTAGCTTCAACATCTGCTCCAGTAGAAACTGTAGTGGAAGAAGTTCCTGCTTCAGTTGAAGCAAGTGTAGCTGCTGAGGGAGATGTTGTAGAGAGCCCACTTGTTGGGGTGGCTTACTTGGCTGCTGGACCTGATAAACCTGCCTTCGTTTCAGTTGGTGATAGTGTCAAAAAAGGTCAAACATTGGTGATCATCGAAGCTATGAAAGTCATGAATGAAATTCCAGCACCTAAGGATGGTGTGGTAACGGAAATTCTCGTTTCTAATGAAGAAATGGTTGAGTTTGGTAAAGGATTGGTACGTATCAAATGATCGATATTCAAGGAATCAAAGAAGCTCTTCCCCACCGTTATCCTATGCTCCTAGTGGACCGTGTATTGGAAGTGAGTGAGGATACTATTGTTGCTATCAAAAATGTGACCATCAATGAGCCTTTCTTTAACGGCCATTTTCCTCAATATCCAGTTATGCCAGGTGTTCTGATTATGGAAGCCTTGGCGCAAACAGCTGGTGTCTTGGAGTTGTCAAAACCTGAAAATAAAGGAAAACTAGTCTTTTACGCTGGTATGGATAAGGTTAAATTCAAGAAGCAAGTTGTACCAGGCGACCAATTGGTTATGACAGCGACTTTTGTAAAACGTCGTGGCACCATAGCTGTGGTTGAAGCAAAGGCTGAAGTGGATGGCAAGCTTGCGGCCAGTGGTACTCTTACCTTTGCAATAGGGAACTAAGGAGGTTCTCCATGTTTCGAAAAATTTTAATTGCCAATCGTGGTGAAATTGCGGTTCGTATTATCCGTGCGGCGCGTGAATTGGGGATTGCAACGGTGGCGGTTTATTCAACTGCTGATAAGGAAGCCCTTCATACGCTTTTGGCAGATGAAGCAGTTTGTATCGGCCCTGGCAAGGCAACAGAGTCTTATCTCAATATCAATGCGGTTCTATCAGCTGCAGTCTTGACTGAGGCAGAAGCCATTCACCCCGGTTTCGGATTTCTCAGTGAAAATTCCAAATTTGCAACTATGTGTGAAGAGGTCGGCATTAAGTTTATCGGTCCATCTGGTCATGTTATGGATATGATGGGGGATAAGATCAATGCGCGTGCTCAGATGATCAAAGCAGGCGTGCCTGTTATACCAGGTTCGGATGGAGAAGTGCATAACTCTGAGGAAGCTTTGATTGTTGCTGAAAAAATTGGCTATCCTGTTATGCTCAAGGCTTCAGCAGGTGGAGGTGGTAAAGGGATTCGTAAGGTTGAAAAGCCAGAAGATCTCGTTTCCGCCTTTGATACTGCTTCAAGTGAAGCCAAGGCCAATTATGGCAATGGTGCTATGTACATAGAGCGGGTTATTTATCCAGCTCGCCATATTGAGGTTCAAATCCTAGGAGATGAACACGGAAATGTGATTCACTTGGGTGAACGAGATTGTTCTCTTCAACGGAATAATCAAAAGGTTTTGGAAGAAAGCCCTTCAATTGCAATCGGAAAAACGTTGCGTCATAAAATCGGTGCGGCTGCTGTTCGAGCTGCAGAGTCTGTTGGCTATGAGAATGCAGGGACCATTGAGTTTCTGCTTGATGAAGCAAGTGGCAATTTCTATTTCATGGAAATGAATACACGTGTTCAGGTAGAGCATCCAGTAACAGAGTTTGTTTCAGGTGTGGATATCGTTAAGGAACAGATTCGCATTGCGGCAGGTCAGCCTCTGTCTGTTAAGCAAGAAGATATTGTTCTACGTGGGCATGCTATCGAGTGTCGGATCAATGCAGAAAATCCAGCCTTCAACTTTGCTCCTAGTCCAGGTAAGATTACCAATCTCTATCTGCCAAGTGGTGGAGTTGGCTTGCGCGTGGATTCAGCAGTTTATCCAGGCTATACCATTCCACCTTATTATGATAGTATGATTGCCAAAATCATCGTACACGGCGAAAATCGTTTTGACGCCTTGATGAAAATGCAACGTGCCCTCTATGAATTAGAGATTGAAGGGGTGCAGACCAATGCAGATTTCCAGCTTGACCTTATTTCAGATCGCAATGTCATTGCTGGAGATTACGATACTTCCTTCTTGATGGAAACCTTTTTACCCAAATATCAAGAAAAAGAATAAAATGACTTCAAGAGTTTAAACCGAAAAGGGGAATCAATGGCTCTATTTAGTAAAAAAGATAAGTATATTCGAATCAATCCCAATCGTTCGGTTAGGGAAAAACCTCAAGCCAAGCCAGAGGTTCCAGATGAATTATTCTCTCAGTGTCCAGGTTGTAAGCATACCATCTATCAGAAGGATCTGGGAAGTGAGCGCATCTGTCCACATTGTAGCTATACCTTTCGTATTTCTGCCCAAGAACGCTTGGCTTTGACGATTGATATGGGAACCTTCAAGGAATTGTTTACAGGGATTGAGAGCAAGGATCCCTTGCATTTCCCTGGTTATCAAAAGAAACTAGCAACTATGCGTGAAAAAACAGGTCTGGATGAAGCCGTTGTGACAGGAACAGCTCTTATAAAAGGTCAGACTGTGGCTCTTGGGATTATGGATTCCAACTTTATCATGGCTTCTATGGGTACGGTTGTAGGGGAAAAAATCACTCGTTTGTTTGAGTATGCGACGGTTGAACAATTACCAGTTGTTCTCTTCACAGCCTCTGGTGGGGCCCGTATGCAGGAAGGAATCATGAGTCTCATGCAGATGGCCAAGATCTCTGCAGCGGTTAAACGCCATTCAAATGCAGGCCTCTTTTACCTTACCATTTTGACTGATCCAACGACAGGTGGTGTGACAGCTTCTTTCGCTATGGAAGGCGATATCATTTTGGCTGAACCACAGAGTTTGGTTGGTTTTGCAGGGCGTCGTGTGATTGAAAACACGGTTCGTGAAAGCTTGCCTGAGGATTTCCAAAAGGCAGAATTTCTACTTGAGCATGGCTTTGTGGATGCTATCGTTAAAAGAAGAGATTTGCCAGATACGATTGCAAGCCTAGTCAGATTGCACGGAGGGGGTCCTAGATGAATATTGCAAAAATAGTCAGAGAAGCGCGTGAGCAGAGTCGCTTGACAACCTTGGACTTTGCTGCAGGCATTTTTGATGACTTTATCCAATTACACGGTGACCGTTCTTTTCGTGACGATGGTGCAGTTGTTGGTGGTATTGGCTGGCTTGGAGACCAAGCTGTAACAGTGGTTGGTATCCAAAAAGGCAAGAGTTTACAAGATAACCTTAAACGGAATTTTGGTCAACCGCATCCAGAAGGTTACCGCAAGGCCCTACGGTTGATGAAACAGGCTGAAAAGTTTGGCCGTCCAGTAGTGACCTTTATCAACACAGCAGGTGCCTATCCTGGTGTCGGAGCAGAAGAACGCGGACAGGGAGAAGCTATTGCTCGCAATCTCATGGAAATGAGTGATTTGAAAGTTCCTATTATTGCTATCATTATCGGTGAAGGTGGTTCTGGTGGGGCTCTGGCTCTAGCAGTCGCAGACCGTGTTTGGATGCTGGAAAATTCTATCTATGCCATTCTCAGTCCAGAAGGTTTTGCTTCCATTCTATGGAAAGATGGCAGTCGTGCCATGGAAGCGGCAGAACTGATGAAAATCACTTCACACGAACTGTTAGAAATGGACGTGGTGGACAAGGTGATTTCTGAAGCAGGACTTTCTAGTAAAGAACTGATTAAGAATGTTAAAAAAGAACTTCAAGCTGAGCTAGCTAGACTTTCACAAAAATCGTTAGAAGAGTTGTTGGAAGAGCGTTATCAACGATTTAGAAAATACTAAAAATGACTAAATGAGACTAGAAAAGTCTCATTTTTTTAGAAAAATGCACTTTAGGCCGAAAAATTGACAGTTGAGGAGAAGACTAATAAAATAGACAAAAATGATCTATACTGTAGATGTAACCTTACAAAAATTTATTTTAAGGAGGTATTCGCAATGACAGGTATAGATACATTTACAGTTCTTTCATCTGAGAACTTAGAGGAAACTTCAGGTGGTTTTGCTGTTTGGGAAGATGGTGAGGGAAGATGGTTATATTATAGAGACTTTGCTCCTTATATGGGGCAAGGGGCGCTTAATTCTTATAGGGATGCTTGGAAGTATGGCTTCCGAGCAGGATAATCTTTCAAAAAAAAAGTATGATGAGAAACATAGAGAAACTAAGACAATTTGGCATATTTTTGCTTATTATTTTACTATCTACCTATTTACCACAAACAATTGGATTGTATGTGACGATAATTTTAGGGTTAGGCGCTGATGTCTATTCTCTTATTTTAACAATGGGATTAGTAGGAAGTTTCCTTCTATTAACTTGGTGGTTAAAAAAGAAAAAGATGCTCTTTATCTTTGAGAAAAAGAGATGGAACTGGTCATTTGTCTTCTACTTATTTTCAGGTTATGTGGTTTATCAGATTCTCGGTAATTTTTGGGCACGCTATGCTCATTTGATTAATCATAGGAATATTCATGATGAGTATTTTACCGTTGTTCTTTCAAATGGACAACCAACGTTTTTATCGACTATCTTATCTTTTGTCCTGCCTGTAATCATCGGTCCTATTTTTGAGGAGACTCTTGATAGAGGGTATTTTATGAATACCTTCTTTCCTAAGTCAAAGTATTATTTAGATGTCATCCTATCAGGCCTGATCTTTGGACTCAGTCATTTGATACTATCTCATCGAGACCCGATTAGCTTATTATATTATAGTGTGATTGGTCTCTTTTTCGCCCTTGTTTATCGTTCTACCGATAATCTTAGATTAACGATTCTCTGCCATAGTTTTTTTAACTTTCTCAACCATGCACCCCCCCTCTGGATTTTTGTTTATAATTATATCTATTACCACTTTTTAAGATAGTGGAAGCAAAGAAAACAGTGTTTGATATCTGTCAAACACTGTTTTCTATCTACTATTCTTCAGTTACAAATTGACTAAGCAGTCCGTTGATAAAGCGGGCTGATTTTTGATCTGAAAAATTCTTGGCAAGTTCAATGGCTTCATTGACTGCTACTAGCTGAGGTGTATCAAATGAAGTAATTTCAAAGATACCCAAGCGTAGTAAGTTTTTTTCGACCAAGGTTAAGCGTTCAACTGTCCAACCTGACTTGAGGTGCTGGTTGATTTGTTTATCCAACTCGTCTTTTTGAGCTTGAACACCAGAAACCAAGTTCAGAAGAAAGGCAGGAATTTGCACATCTTCATCTTCACGGTCATGTGTGTAGGCAAAGCGACAAGCTGTTTTCATATCTGTACCAAATTCAAGGCTCATAAGAGCTTGAAAAGCGCATTTACGAAGTTCGCGTCTAGATTCTAATAATGGACTAGTCATTGAGGAAGTCCTCGTTAAATAGATCTTTCAACTCAGGTTTTGGTGTTTTATCTGGAACGATTCCTGCAACATGGATGTTGACAGCAGCAAGTTCCACATCAGCCATATCACGGACAGCATCTTTGACCGCTTTTTGAATAGCAAGAGCCACTTTTGGTACTTTCACACCGTACTCAAGGTAGAGATAGATGTCAGCAGTAAGTTCTTCGTTGTTTTCTTTTAAGTAGACGCCACGACCAAGAGAGAGTTTTGATAGGGTATCAGATACGGATTTATTTGAAAATGAGTGGACACCATCAACTTTTGCAGTTGCGATGGCAATGATTTTTTCAAGTACACGTGGAGCGATAACGATTTCGCCAAATTGTTCTTCAATTCCCATAGAATGACCTCTTTCTAGAGATTAGGCACGAGAAACGTAAGTTCCTTCTGCAGTGTTGATGATCAATTTTTGTCCAGCTTCGATGAAGTCTGGAACGTTGACAACAAGTCCAGTTTCCATAGTTGCTGGTTTACCAGAACCTGTAACAGTAGCACCTTTGATAGATGGTTGTGTTTCAGCAACTGTCAATTCAACAGTAGTTGGTACAGTTACACCGATTACTTCAGTTCCGTAGAATTGGATTTTCACATCAGAGTTTTCAAGGATGTAAAGCAATTCATTTTCAACGTTTACGACTGGGATTTCGTATTGGTCGTAAGTTTCAGTGTTCATGAAGTAGGCAGTTTCATCCATTTTGTACAAGTATTGAGCTGGGACAGTTTCGATAATAGCTTGTTCGAATTTTTCTTCTGGGCGGTAGCTTGTGTCAAAAGTAGAACCAGTACGGACATCACGTAATTTCATACGCATGATTGTGTTCCCTTTACCTGGTTTGTGGTGGCTAGCTTCCAAAACGCGGATCAATTTTCCGTCTGCAGTTTCAAATGTCATACCAGCTTTCAATTTGCTTGCTTCAATCATGTTTTTACCTCTTTAATAAATATTATTACTCTTCATTTTACCATAAAATCTTCTGGAAATAAAGCCAAAATAGTTATTGGGAGATGGTAGGGGAGAAAAAACCAACCTCAGGGCTGGTTTCTTTTATGTGTTAATCTTCTTTCAACTTCGCTAATTCCTGTGCAAGGAGTTTAAGGGCGACTTGTGGGTTGGCTTGACCTTTGGTTGCTTTCATAAGGAATCCTGTGAAGGCCTTGTCTGCGTTACGTTTGCCTGACTTGAAGTCGGCAACTGCGGCTTCGTTATCCGCAAAGACTTGGTGGATGATTGGAATCAAGATTTCTGGATCTGAGATTTGAACCATGCCAGCTTTTTCCACGTATTCACGCGCTCCACCGCCATTTTTAGCCAGGTGGACAAAGACTTTCTTGGTCGTAGCTGAGCTCTTCAAGAAGGATATGGGATTGAGGCTAATGAAAAGATAGATTTCTTAATTTGAATGATTATTAAACTATATTATAATCTTTAAAAATTATCTAAGATATACTTGTCGTTATTTACTAGCAGTTATCTTCTTTATGGAATGATGTTCAATGAGCCACCCTACAATCCACCCCGTCGCTAGCAAGTAATTTTCGAAAGCACCGATAGCATTTACAGGAGAATGATACTCCATAAAATTGACTAAGTGATTTGTTCCTATTCCGATCCCACCGAAGATGAGAGTGAGAAGCACGATTCGTAGATAGAACCAATCGTACTTAATATTGACACCGAGAATAAGAATCAATACAGCTAGGTTCCATATTCCAATTTCTCGTTGCCAACCAGCTGAGATTCCGTACCCGGAGTGACTTCCCATGTATGATGGAAAGAAAATTTGTAGTATAGAAGCGCCTAACATAGCGATGATGACTAAGATAAATAGAAATCGTAAAAATTTGTTCATTTTTTCTTCTTTCTAAATTAGAAAAAGGTATATAAAAAGTCTATTATTCATCTTCTTTCAACTTCGCTAATTCTTGGGCAAGGAGTTTAAGGGCGACTTGTGGGTTGGCTTGTCCTTTGGTTGCTTTCATAAGGAAGCCTGTGAAGGCCTTATCTGCGTTACGTTTACCTGACTTGAAGTCGGCAACTGCGGCTTCGTTATCGGTAAAGACTTGGTGGATAATTGGAATCAAGACAGCTGGGTCTGAGATTTGGACCATACCTGCTTTTTCAACGTATTCACGCGCGCCTCCGCCATTTTTAGCCAGGTGGACAAAGACTTTCTTGGCAATCTTAGAAGAGATAGTACCGTCTTCGATGATGGCAATCATTTCAACCAAGTTTTCTGGTGTCAATTCGATTTGTTCCAGTGTCTTGCCTTCTGCGTTCAAGAACTGAGCGACTTCCCCTTGGAGCCAGTTAGAGACTTGTTTGGCATCGCCACCGAGGGCAACAGCTTTTTCAAAGAAGTCAGAAGTGACTTTGTTTGCGGTTAACTGGCTAGCATCGTAGTCTGACAAACCAAGTTGAGATACGTAGCGAGCTCGGCGTTCTTTTGGAAACTCTGGTAACTCTGTACGCATTTCCTCAATCCACTCGTCTGAGATTTCAAAGAGTGGTAGGTCTGGTTCTGGGAAGTAGCGGTAGTCTGCAGCACCTTCCTTGACACGCATGAGGATAGTTGCCTTGTTGGCTTCATCGTAGCGGCGTGTTTCTTGGCGGATTTGACCACCTGAGCGAAGGATTTCAGCTTGACGTTGAACTTCGTATTCAAGACCTTTGCGAACGTTTGAGAAGGAGTTGAGGTTCTTCAACTCAGTTTTGGTACCGAATTTTTCTTGACCATAAGGGCGAAGGGAGATATTGGCATCCACACGCATAGAACCTTCTTCCATCTTAACGTCAGAAATACCAGCATACTGGATAACTTCCTTGAGGGCAGTTAGGTAAGCGTAGGCTTCTTCAGGAGAACGCATGTCAGCTTCAGATACAATCTCAATCAATGGCACCCCTTGGCGGTTGAGGTCAACATAAGAGTAGCCATCTGTACCATGGGTGTTTTTACCAGCGTCTTCCTCTAGGTGGGCACGTTCGATACCGATTTTCTTAGTTGTACCGTCTTCTAGTTCCACTTCAATCCAGCCATTATAGCCGATTGGCTCATCAAACTGAGAAATTTGGTAGGCTTTGGGATTATCAGGATAGAAGTAGTTCTTGCGGTCAAAGTGCATCTTTTTGTGGATGTCCATGTTGAGGGCAAGAGCTGCCTTGATACCTGCATCAACAACACCTTTGTTGAGAACCGGAAGTACTCCTGGGAAAGACCAGTCAATCACGTTGGTATTGGCATTTTGGTCATTTCCGAAGTGGGCAGAAGTAGGTGAGAAGATTTTTGAATTGGTGTTGAGCTCTACGTGGACTTCAAGTCCAATGACTGTTTCAAAGTTCATTAGTTATCACCTCCAAAAATCACGGGTTGTTGTTTGTGGTAGTCTGTTGTTGCTTCAAAAGCAGTAGCAACTTGGTAAATGGTTTCCTCAGAATACTTAGGACCAATTAATTGTAGACCAACAGGCAGACCTTGAGCGAATCCAGCTGGAATCGAAATTCCTGGGAGACCTGCCAAATTGACTGGGATGGTCAAAAGGTCAGCCAAGTACATGGCAACTGGGTCGTGGTTGAGTGAGTCCAAATCGTAGGCAACACTTGGAGCGGTTGGACCCAAAATCAGGTCATAATCCGCAAAGACGTTTTCGAAATCTTGAATGATGAGGGTACGGACTTGACCAGCCTTCTTGTAGTAAGCATCGTAGTAACCTGATGAAAGGCTGAAAGTACCTAGCATGATACGTCGTTTCACTTCTTCACCGAAACCTTGGCTACGGCTGTTTACATAGATTTCATCAAGATTGGTTGCATCCTCTGCACGATAGCCGTAACGGATACCGTCAAAGCGTTGCAAGTTTGAGGAAGCTTCTGATGAAGCGATGATGTAGTAAACTGCCACACCGTATTTAGAGTGAGGAAGGCTGACTTCTTCAACGATAGCACCCAATTTTTCAAAGTGCTTAGCAGCATTAAGAATAGTTTCCTTAACCTCTGGGTCAATTCCTTCACCGAGGTATTCCTTAGGCAAAGCGATTTTCATACCCTTGATGTCTTGACCGATTTTTGAAGTAAAGTCAGCAATGCGGACAGGAGCAGAAGTAGAGTCTTTAGCATCTTCGCTGGCAATAGCGTTGAGTAAGAGAGCATTTTCCTTAACAGTCGGAGCAAAAGGTCCAATCTGGTCTAATGAACTACCAAAGGCAATGAGACCGAAACGTGAAACTGTTCCGTAGGTTGGTTTGAGACCAACGATCCCGTTGAAGGCAGCAGGTTGGCGGATGGAACCACCAGTATCAGAACCAAGCGACAAGCGGACTTGCCCTGAAGCTACAGCTGCGGCAGAACCACTTGATGATCCACCAGGAACCTTGCTGTGATCCCAAGCATTTTTAGTGGCACCATAGTGTGAAGTCTCACCTGATCCACCCATGGCAAATTCGTCCATGTTGGTTTTCCCTACGACAATCATGCCCTTGACTTTTGCATTGGAAACGGCTGTCGCATCAAAGATTGGCTCATAGTTGTAGAGCATTTTTGAGGCAGCAGTTGTGAGAATACCGTCTGTAGAGATATTATCCTTAACTGCAAGCGGAATTCCTGAAAGGACATTATCAGCGTCAATTCCAGCTTCATCAATAGCTTTAGCTTGAGCAAGAGCTTGCTCTTCAGCGATGGTAACAAAAGCATTGATTGCTGTCTCGCGAGACTTGATATCTTCAAGCGTTGCTTGGGTCAATTCAGTTGCAGAAATTTCCTTAGAGATAAGGAGATTGTGCAAGTCTTCAATAGTTTTGTTATTAAAAGTCATTAGGCATCTCCTCCATCGTCTAGGATAGCTGGTACCTTGATATAGTAGTTGTCTTTTTCAGGTACATTTTTAAACAAGCGGTCACGGTCTGTACCTTTTTCGGCCACATCAGGGCGGAGTACAGTCTTGCGGTCAGCCATGGTTGTAGTAGGTGCGACACCAGTTGTGTCGACTTCGCCCAGCAATTCAACCATGTCTACAATCTTAGACAAGGTAGTCGCAAAGGCAGCAGTTTCTTCTTCAGAGAATCTTAATTTTGAAAGATTGGCAACGTGTGTTACCTCTTCTTGCGTAATTTTCATCTTGCATCCTTTCGTGAAATGATGATTTTTAGTCTGTTCTATTTTACCATATTTTCCTATAAATAAGGGAGGGAAAGGTGAAAAAAGACAGGTATAGGATGTATAACGGGTTTTAATGACGATTTGTTTGAAAAGAGGATATCAGAGGAGAAATTATATGGTACAATAGTTTGACAGAGAAGTGAAGACAGTGGTTACGAAATCGAAAGGATGGTGATGCTTATGTGCAGATCCTGTAAAATCTTATACTCAATGAAAATCAAAGAGCAAACTAGGAAGCTAGCCGCAGACTGTACTTTAGTACGGCAAGGCGAAGCTGACGCAGTTTGAATTTGATTTTCGAAGAGTATTAGTGGAAAGTAGTAACCAGATTTGCCTCCCTTTTGAGGTTTTGACACTCATGTTTGTAGCTGGTAACTTTGTTATCACGCTCCTAAAGTTCATCCTTGAATTGGTGAAAGAGACAAAAAAATAGCCGTCCTAACTTTGGCGAGTTAACGAGCTATTTTTTAGTTATGTAATTACAGCCACCGTCTTAAACGGCTCTGTGGGGTGTTGTTGTCGCAACACCTTTTTCTATATTTATTGTAACATTTATTTTAAAAATTGCAAGTGGAATTGTTATACTTTAGCAGCGTCTGATATAAAATAGAAATTGAAAAATCGTTTTTAATCCGCTATAATGGTTAAACTAGAAAAAAGAAAAATAAGAGTTAGGATAGTAACATGTTTCATCAATTTATCACCAGATCTCAGACGGTCCCTCCTCCCATTTCGCTTTTTTGGTATGGGGTTATGATGCTTGTCTTAGTACTTTGTATTTATGGATCACTTGCTTATCACAAGAATCCAAAATTTGTCCTCTTGTTTAAGGGAATTCAGATCCTCCAGCTACTAGCCTTATATAGTTGGTATGCTGGTTTTGGCATTCCGTTTTCTAATAGCCTTCCTTTTTATCATTGTCGTTTAGCTATGTTCGCGGTGGTGTTCTTGCCTGATAAATGGAAAAGCAAGCAGTGCTTTGCCCTCTTAGGAGCAAGTGGAGCTGTCTTTGCACTGGTTTACCCAGTTTTTGACCCCTATGATTTCCCCCATATCACTAGTTTTTCATTTTTGATTGGGCACTATGCACTTTTAGTGAATTCCTTGGTCTACTTGATGAATCACTATGACAAGAGCCTACTCAAGAAATATATGATTGTAGCCTATACCTTTATCCTCAATCTCTTTCTAGTTGGGGTTAATCAGGTGACTGGTGGGAATTATGGCTTGTTAAATAAGACACCTTTTATTCCTGATGCCCCCCTGTGGCTAAAGTACCTACTTGTGTCTGTCATCCTTTCACTGGCTCTGGTTCTTTTTGATATCTTGTTCAAAAAACGGTGGAAAAAGAGAAACCAGGTGAAATCAGTGCTCTAGCTAACTTTTTTCATCGGATGAGCAATTGAAAAACTACTCAAAATCCGATATAATGGAGTGTTGAAAGGAATGGTAAAATCCAATGTAGAAATCATTCTTAGCTATTGAACCAACTAAAAATAGAGAATCAACGAAAGAGAACTTATGAATATTCAAGAAGAAATTAAGAAACGTCGTACCTTTGCCATCATCTCCCACCCGGACGCGGGTAAAACTACCATTACGGAGCAGTTGCTTTACTTTGGTGGTGAGATTCGTGAGGCTGGTACCGTAAAAGGAAAGAAAACAGGGACTTTTGCCAAGTCTGACTGGATGGATATCGAGAAACAGCGTGGGATTTCGGTTACTTCATCTGTGATGCAATTTGACTACGATGGTAAGCGCGTCAATATCCTCGACACGCCAGGGCACGAGGATTTTTCAGAAGACACCTATCGTACCTTGATGGCGGTGGATGCTGCGGTCATGGTCGTGGACTCTGCCAAGGGTATCGAGGCCCAAACCAAGAAATTATTTGAGGTTGTCAAACACCGTGGCATTCCGGTCTTTACCTTTATGAATAAGCTGGACCGTGATGGTCGTGAGCCACTGGACCTCTTGCAAGAATTGGAAGAAGTCTTGGGTATTGCGAGTTACCCGATGAACTGGCCAATCGGGATGGGGAAAGCCTTTGAGGGACTCTATGACCTCTATAACCAACGCCTGGAGCTCTATAAAGGGGATGAACGTTTTGCTAGTCTTGAAGATGGGGACAAGCTTTTTGGCAGCAATCCTTTCTACGAGCAAGTCAAAGATGACATTGAACTTTTAAATGAAGCTGGGAATGAGTTTTCAGAGGAAGCTATCCTTGCTGGAGAATTGACGCCAGTCTTCTTCGGTTCAGCTTTGACAAACTTTGGTGTGCAGACCTTCCTTGAGACTTTCCTTAAGTTTGCTCCAGAACCACATGGACACAAGAAAACAGATGGCGAAATTGTGGATCCTTATGACAAGGATTTCTCAGGATTTGTCTTTAAGATCCAAGCCAACATGGACCCTCGTCACCGTGACCGCATCGCCTTTGTCCGTATCGTATCAGGTGAATTTGAACGTGGTATGAGTGTCAATCTACCTCGTACTGGTAAAGGTGCTAAACTGTCTAATGTTACCCAGTTTATGGCGGAAAGTCGTGAGAATGTGACCAATGCTGTAGCAGGTGATATTATCGGGGTTTACGATACAGGTACTTATCAGGTTGGGGACACTTTGACAGTTGGAAAAAACAAGTTTGAGTTTGAACCACTGCCAACCTTCACTCCTGAAATTTTCATGAAAGTTTCTGCCAAGAATGTCATGAAGCAAAAATCCTTCCACAAGGGGATTGAGCAATTGGTGCAAGAAGGAGCCATTCAGCTTTATAAGAATTACCAAACAGGCGAGTATATGCTAGGCGCTGTAGGTCAACTCCAGTTTGAAGTCTTTAAATACCGCATGGAAGGCGAGTACAATGCTGAAGTTGTCATGAGTCCAATGGGTAAAAAGACCGTTCGTTGGATCAAGCCTGAGGACTTGGATGAACGGATGTCCTCAAGCCGCAATATCTTGGCCAAAGACCGTTTCGACCAACCAGTCTTCCTCTTTGAAAATGACTTTGCCCTACGCTGGTTTGCGGACAAGTATCCAGATGTAGAGTTGGAAGAGAAGATGTGACTCAGTACCAACAATTGGAACTGAAGTTCCTAATCGTTGGACGCTAGCCGCTATTTGGCGAACTAGCTAACTGCCTTACTAACTCATCGGCGAAAAATAATCGTTTTCGCCTCTTTGTGTCGTAATGTAAAAATTGTAAACCGCTATGGCGGTCTACCTAAACACTTCACTAGGCAAAGTCCACGAATAGTATCGATTCGTAAAACTTTACGTCGTAACTATTAGATAATGTATGATCTAACTGCCTCACTAACTACAACTGCTGTGGATGTCATGATTCACAGCTTTTTTGTTTTTAAAATATGAATATAAGAACGCTCAGGGCGGTAAGTTTGTTGATGTCATGGTCTCTGTTATAGTTTTATTTTTATAGTATGAATTTAGATGAAGGGAATGTTAAAACAGGTTTGAATTTTTGGAGGGGTTCCTATCATAGAGAAGGTCTTTCCATATGTAAATAGATTTGAAGCCTCGTATTTTTTTGAAAAAACAATATAATATCTTGACTATCGTTTGCGCTTGGAGTATACTATTAAAGTATGATTAAAATTGGGTGGATTGTCCACTTGATTATGTAACGAAAGGGTAGAATATGTTTTTTAGACGTCAGAAAGGTGAGTATAGAGAAACCGACCGAGTGACGCGGTATAAGTTAATCAAATCAGGAAAACATTGGTTGCGAGCTTCAACCTCTCTTTTTGGTTTGTTCAAGGTCTTGCGTGGCGGTGTAGATACGACTCAAGTCATGACAGAAGTAGTAGAAGATAAAGTGAATCCTTCTATTACAGGTTTGGATATCATAAAAGGTCTTGCGGCTACTGGGGCTGTTTTAGGTGGTGCTGTGGCTACTCAAACAAAAGTGTTTGCAAATGAAGCAGTAGCTGTGGAAAAAACACTAGAAAATCCCGATCTTTTGGTCACAAATGATACAGTAGTTTTGGGTACGACATCAGTAAGTAATTCAGAGAATTCTGCTAGCTTGTCTACTTCTTTGAGCGAAAGCACTTCGATGTCAGAATCTGTATCTAAGAGTTCGTCAGCCAGTGCTTCGATGAGTACTTCTACAAGTGTCTCAGCAAGTACTTCTAATAGTGCTTCTACAAGTGCATCTGTCAGCAACTCTACTAGTATTAGTCAATCAACAGGTGAGCCGGGTAGTTTCTCGTTGGTGGCTAGTCTATCGGGTGAACAGAACACTTCTGCGACAGCAACTGACCGAGATGCTTCTGTATCAAAAGAATCAACTGGCCTTAAAATTGATTCTGCTCTACTAAAGGCAACTGAAATTGATGGGAAGGTTAGTGCGAGTGCTGCTCAATCAACTTCTACCACGACTAGTATTGTAGGAGTTACTGCTGGCGCTATCGCAACAGCGGAAGTTTCAGCTAAGCAACAGGACGAAAATCGTAAGAAGTTGACAAAACTTTCAGCTGAGATGGGTGAGTACCTAGCTAAAGCTGTTGGCTTACCAAATACTGACTCAGCTATCACTAAGGTCAACTCTGCGGTAACTGAAATTGAAAAAGCCTTGGCTGACCCGACTAGTGATTTAACAGCAGTGGTGCAAAAAGCAACCGTAGCTCGTAATTCCATTGCCAATGCTGTTTTGAGAGCCCATTCAGGTGCGCGTGATGCACGAAATGGGAAACCGATGTTGCGCGATGCTTCTCTTCGAGCAAGTTGGGCTCCTCAGCAGGGCGATGGCCGTATGAATGTAAGTAGTCCAACTGCTACTTTTGATAAGGCTACTGGTATCGCTACTTACACTATGAATGTCCATGCTGATAGTGCTTTGAGTCATGTCGGTGTAAAAATCGAAGTCGGTAAAGGTGGACATGTCCAAAGTGCGACCTTTAACGGTAGTTCAATGGAAAAAACATATGCACATGGTTCAGAGGCAGGTTTTAGTTATCGTCATGACCAAAACCGGAATTTAGAGGGACAAGTTGTAGTAAGAGTTAAATACGATAATAATGTTCCGACTGCAACTGCCAATATGCAGGTTCAAGTAAGTTCTGCTCCTATTTATGAAAATACTCCAGGGAATGGTTCGGCAGTTCAATCGGCAAGTGTTCCAACGGGCTATAGACAGCAGACGACCAATACGAATACTAACACAACATTCCGTTTTAATGTTACTGCCTATAAAGAAGTTTTTAATGGTGATGTTGTTGGAGATAACGTAGGTTTAGAAGGAGTAAATACTAATTCAGGCCGCGTTAAGTATATGAACATCGAGAATCGTGATGTAATTCCTGGGGTGAGATATCTAGGTCCTAACAATAATGAACGATTAGACAGACCAGCTGTAACTGCTCGATTGGAGGGAACGGTTGGTGGAAACAATGCTTCAGCTGAAGTTGGAAAAACATATGTTTATCGTTTTGTAGGAACTAATTATTCTGGTGCCCAAGCTGCTGCTAATGTAGGCTACTATATCAAAGGTTTCAACGAACGTCATGATATCCAAAGTGGCGATACTGTTCAGGTTTCTGATTTGGACCATTTGACACCAGACGAAGTTAAGGAAGTTTATAATAATTTTGTTAGAAAACAATCGAATTTAACTGATTTATCCAAAAATGGAGATCTTGCTCCAAATATTGCTGAGGCAAGTCAAACGACTAATCCAGATGGTAGTTTTACGCTGTCTTACCCTGGCACCAAATCTAAAATTGATGTTGCAACCGATGGTACCATCACGGTTACTTATCGTGACGGTTCTACAAGTGCCATCAATGCTTCTTTAGAGAAGGAAAAAATACCTCCAGTAATAACCGTTACTGCGACCCGTAATGGTAAACCTCTAGCTGCAGAAACAGGAGGTATAGCAGGAGATAAATATTACTATTACTATGCAGGTGATGATATCGGTTTTGAAATGAAAGCCGTAGATAATAAGGGAAAACTGAGGGAGTTTAAACTTGTAGCACAGGCTGATGGTTATAGACCAGCGTCAGAAATGGCTCAAAACATCTTTGGAGATAATAGTTACGGGACTGGGACAGCTACTTCTCTATCAGATCCAAATGGGAATCTCGTTGCGACTGAGTCTAATCCGGCAGTCATAACTGCAACTGGGCATATGAAAGATGATTTGACTTATGCTCCTAAAAATGAATGGCGTCGTAATGCAGTAGCAACAGATAAAGCAGGGAATGTTACGATTCCGGGAGACAACAGTACAGGGAACTTCTTTATCAAGCAACGTCCTTTGAATGAGCGTTACAAGCATGAACCAGAATTTACAATTAAAAACCCTGAGTTTACGCCTGTAGTAAATAAGAATAGCCTGACGGAGCTTGAGAAGAAAGCGGTTAAGGCTGCTATTTATGCTAAAAACAATCAAGAGACCTTCAGAATCAAGGATATTGAAGTTCAAGACAATGGTACAGCAAAAATAGTCTATAAGGACGGAACGAAGAGTGATGACATTCCACAGTCAGTAACAGTCAACGAACGTCCTAAGTTAGTCATTCCTTACGACAATCCGGCAACGAAAGAAATCTATCTTTATCGTAATGAACCAGTCAATATTACTCTAAAAGCGACGGATGACTCTGGAAAACTCAATTCATTGAAGTTTACTAGACCTGATGGGACCAGTGATGGAACTGGTAGTGGAACTGCTAATGATTACGGTGGTTTCACTGGGGTAACACGTTCTAATACCATCACTTCTACGACAAACCAAGATAATGCTACGATTACCTTGACAGGTACTCTAAATAAAAGTTTGCAAAAAGGGGCATTTACTGAACGTAAACTCGTAACTACGGATAACCAGAATACATCAAATAGTACTGATAATAACGAAGGTTACATCAAGTTTGTTGTCAAGGATCAAACGGATAAGTATAATGCGGTTTCTAAAGTAGACACTATTTATACCTATGCGGGTGAAACAGCAGAAGACTTGGGAAATGCAGCTAACTTTGTTCAACTTGAAGGTGGTAAATCTCTGCCTGCAGGAGCGACGGTTAAATGGACAAATACGATTGACAATTCGACTACTGGGACAAAAAGTGCTGTTGCGCGTGTTACTTATTCGGATGGTTCAACCGATGATGTGACGGTCAACTATAAGGTCTTGGCTACGATTGCCCCTAAAGGACCTGTGAATGATATTCAAGGTACAGCTCCTCATAATGGTAACTTATGGCATGATTATGTCAACAAGCAAGGAGACGGTGATTACCCAAGTGGAGCTAGTCAAACTTGGAGAAAAAATGGGCAGCCTGTAGCAAATTCACCGATTAGTACAGCGGAAACAGGTCGACACAATTACCAAGTCACCTTTACTTATCCTGTTGGTCGTACAGGTGCGGGGGATACTACTAAACTAAGTAAAACTGTTGATGTTGTTCATGATGTTTATAAATTTGGAACAAATCGTTCTTATACTTTTACGCAGAATAAAACCAATGAACCAGCTTATAAACAAGCTGTAGCAAATCCTAAGGAAGTTGTTACTAATTTTTCTGGAAATCCAGATTTTAATGCAGCACTTACTAATTATAAGTGGGTAGACGGTGCTCCGTCACTTACGACAGTTGGAACCTTTACCAAACAAGTGGAGGTAGAGTTACCTGCAGACTCAACAGGTGTCAGAGTTAAACAAAATGTCCCTGTTACTGTGAGAGTAAATCCACAAGCGCCAGTTATCTCAGTAGGTTCTACTAATGAAACGGGTGGTTTGCCAAAACGTTCGATCGTTGTTACGAATGTAACGCCTGGAGCACTCGTTACATTGACATTGGCAGGCCATACATTTACTAAGACTGCTAAAGACAATGAAACAAGTGTGACATTTGAACCTACTGACCTGAAAAAAGCTTACGACGGCAATAACGGTCTTCTTCCGACAGGTGATGTAACAGCTAAATCTACAGTTGCTGGTCTTGATTCAGAAGTAACGACAAGTTCGATTACTCGTGAACGTGTGAAACCAACAATTACTTATACTGTAACAGTAAATGGTCAAGAGCCTAAGAGAGATGGCAATGGTCGCTATTTGTTCTATGCTGGAGATAAAATCCAGATTACTTATACAGGTAAAGATAACAGTGGTAAGTTAGTCACACTGAAGGTCTCTGGTAATAAAAAAGACTTGACAGATTTCTTCGAAAACAGATCTGAGTGGGGAACTGGTCCTATCACAAATATTATCAATACTTTAACCAATGATGACCAGACCACATTTACTATTAATGCGGTTGCTAATAAAGATCTTGCATGGAAATCAGGGAACACCTGGGGACGTTGGCTCACTGCTACAGATCCTAGTGACAACACTGTTGATGTAGGAGAAATTCGAATTCAGCAAGATCAGTTGCAAAACTTGTTTAAAAAGCCTGCCATTGATTTGACAGAAGTTAAGGATAAAAATCACTTAACAGAAACTGACAAGGAAAACGTTCGTGAAGAAATAAGAAAAGCTCATGATAAAGTAACTCCAAAAGGTCGGGAACGTATTTCTAGTATTGACGTAAGTGAGAATGGTGTTGCAACAGTTTATTATAAAGATAATGCTAAAGTAACATCTGGTAGTCAACCGTATGCACCAACGGTCTATGGTCAAGATGAAACTGTTTCAGACAAGAAATATCGTTCTGAGTCAGCTTCGGCAAGCACCTCAGCAAGTACGTCCGCTTCAATAAGCGCAAGTACTTCGGCCTCAACAAGCGCAAGTACGTCAGCAAGTACATCGGTTTCGACAAGTGCAAGTACATCAGCAAGTACGTCGGCTTCAACGAGCGCAAGTACCTCAGCTAGCACGTCAGCCTCAACAAGCGCAAGTACATCAGCAAGTACGTCAGCCTCAACAAGTGCAAGTACGTCAGCAAGTACATCGGCTTCAACAAGCGCAAGTACATCAGCTAGCACATCTGCCTCAACAAGCGCAAGTACGTCAGCAAGCACATCAACTTCAACGAGCGCAAGCACTTCAGCAAGCACATCAGCTTCAACCAGCGCAAGTACATCAGCAAGTACATCGGCTTCAACAAGTGCAAGTACATCAGCAAGCACATCAGCCTCAACAAGTGCAAGTACATCAGCAAGCACATCAGCCTCAACAAGTGCAAGTACATCAGCAAGCACATCGGCTTCAACGAGCGCAAGTACATCAGCAAGCACCTCAGCTTCAACGAGCGCAAGCACATCGGCAAGTACGTCAGCTTCAACAAGCGCAAGTACGTCAGCCTCAACAAGCGCAAGTACGTCAGCAAGCACATCGGCTTCAACAAGCGCAAGTACCTCAGCAAGTACATCGGCTTCAACAAGCGCAAGCACGTCAGCAAGTACATCGGCTTCAACAAGTGCAAGTACATCAGCAAGCACGTCAGCCTCAACAAGTGCAAGTACATCAGCTTCAACAAGTGCCAGCACGTCAGCAAGTACATCGGCTTCAACGAGCGCAAGTACATCGGCAAGTACGTCAGCTTCAACAAGTGCAAGTACGTCAGCAAGTATGTCGGCTTCAACAAGCGCAAGTACGTCAGCCTCAACAAGTGCAAGCACGTCAGCAAGCACATCAGCCTCAACAAGCGCAAGTACTTCTGCAAGCACTTCAGCTTCAACAAGTGCCAGCACATCAGCAAGTACATCGGCTTCAACCAGCGCAAGTACATCAGCAAGTACATCGGCTTCAACAAGTGCCAGCACTTCAGCAAGCACGTCAGCTTCAACCAGCGCAAGTACGTCAGCAAGTACGTCAGCCTCAACAAGTGCAAGTACGTCAGCAAGTACATCGGCTTCAACGAGCGCAAGTACATCAGCAAGTACATCAGCAAGCACATCAGCTTCAACAAGCGCAAGTACCTCAGCAAGTACATCGGCTTCAACAAGTGCAAGTACATCAGCAAGCACTTCAGCTTCGACAAGCGCAAGTACGTCAGCAAGCACATCAGCTTCAACGAGCGCAAGCACATCGGCAAGTACGTCAGCTTCAACAAGCGCAAGTACGTCAGCAAGCACATCGGCTTCAACGAGCGCAAGTACATCAGCAAGTACATCGGCTTCAACAAGTGC
>NZ_JASHAR010000015.1:0-60014 GCF_047465045.1 Streptococcus mitis | reverse complement strand
TTGAGGTGGAACCTGTCTTTGGGCAGATAAAGGCTTGTTTGGGTTACAAGAGATGGAATCTGAGAGGGAAGCGTCAAGTGAGAATTGACATGGGATTGGTACTTATGGCCAATAACCTCCTAAAATATAATAAGAGAACGACTCAAAATTAAAAAGCTAGAGTTCCGCTATTGGAAATCTCTAGCTTTTTTGTGGCTGAGAACTATTTTGTCTCAGGTTCTTTATCTTCAATCAGGGGTTGGCAAGAGCCAACCTTATTTGATATAGAGTTCTTGATTTTTTAGGACAATCTCTCGTACACTTGTAAACTTTTTGAGTTTTTTGATTTCTTCTGGATGAGTGACGAGAGTGATAACATAACCTTCCTTGCCCATACGGCCAGTACGGCCAGCACGGTGAGTGTAGGTCTCGCTATCTCTTGGAACATCAAAGTTTACGACGCATTCTAGGCTATCGATATCAATTCCACGAGCCAGGAGGTCAGTTGCAAGAAGCAGGGTTAGTTGCTTGTCTTTAAACTTTTCTAAGATGACTTTTCTAAATTTGACATTGACATCACTAGCGAGGGAAACAGCCAAGATATCCCGATACTGTAGTTTTTCTTCTGCGCTTCCAAGGTCTGATAGGCTGTTAAAGAAGACCAGACCGCGGAAATCCTCAACATGAGCTAGTTTTCGTAGAATATCCACTCGGTGACGTTGATCAACCTGCATATAGAAATGTTGGATGTTGTCCAATTTTTGGTCAGAAAGATCAATGGTACGTGTGTTAGGCGCAATCTTTTCTTGGTCAAACTTGGCCGTCGCACTCATGTAGACGAGTTGGTGATCGCGAGGTGCGTAGTGAGTAATTTTTTCGATAAAGTGTATCTGAGAATCATCAAGCAATTTGTCAAATTCATCCAAGATGATGGTTTCTACATTCATCATCTTGATTTTTTTCAATTTAATCAACTCAAAGATACGACCAGGGGTTCCAATCAGAATTTCTGGTCCTTTTTTTAGGCGTTCAATCTGGCGTTTCTGACTCGAACCTGATAAGAAGAGTTGGACAGTTAAGCCGATAGCTTCAGCCCATGTTTTACATACATCAAAAATCTGTCCAGCAAGTTCCGTATTTGGTGCTAGAATCAAGAGTTGTTGCGCTTTTTTCTTTTGTAGTCTGAGAAGACTTGGTAGAAGGTAAGCTAGGGTCTTACCAGTTCCTGTTGGGCTCACTCCTAGGAGGTTTTCTCCAGCAAGAAGGTGCTCAAATAGTTGAGTTTGAATGGGGGTGAATTCTTGGAAACCGAGTTGGTCACTCAGTTCTTGCAATTCAGTTGGTAGTTTGTTTTTCATTTTTCTGCCTCAAATCTAATGCCAGCAGTCTGGCGCATAGTATATAGTAGCTCATGAACTGAACTTGCATCCTCCAGCCAAGTTTGGTAGAGCTTCAGATCTGGTTGCTGGATCATGTGTGCAAATGTAGCGACTTCCTCAGTCATCGTATGAGGATCCTGTTGGATAGGGAGTTGGACTTGATTGCCTTGATGGTCGGTAAAAATAGCCGAGCGAACATGCTCAATTGTGTTGAGGGTTAAGGTGCCATCTGTCGTATAAATCTCGCAAGGAAGATTGGAAGTGATGTTTTTCCCAGCCTTGATGTGAACCTGAAAGTCAGGGTAGAAGAGGATTCCGTCACCATTTAGGTCAATGCTATTGTCAAGCTGTTGCCCCTGATAGGTTGCATTCTTAGCTTTTCCAAAGAGACGAACGGTAGCGTAGAGGGGATAAATCCCCAAATCCATAAGAGCTCCACCAGCAAAACGGTCTGAGAAGACATTTGGTGTCTCCCCAGTCAACAAGTCAGGCATTTTGGAAGAATACTTGGCATAGTTGAAATCTGCTCCCAAAATTTGTTTGTCTGCTAAAAAGTTTTTGATGATAGTGAAAGCTTTTTCATGGTAATTGCGAGCTGCTTCGAATATAAAACAGTGATTTTTCTCAGCTGTATGTCTCAAATCTAGCCATTCTTGTGGCTGAGTGACAGCTGGCTTTTCAAGAATGACATGTTTACCTGCAGACAATGCAGCTTTTGCCTGAGCAAAATGCAAGGAGTTTGGGCTAGCAATATAGACCACATCAAAGGAGCTCTTGAAGAAGTCCTCTACTTGATCAAAGAGTTGGATATTCTGATAGCGAGAAGCAAAGGTTGCCGCAGTTTCTAGTTTTCTAGAATAGACTGCGACCAGCTTGTACTCTCCACTGGAATGGGCTGCTTCTATGAAGTGGTGGCTGATAGTCCCTGTTCCGATGACACCTAATTTAAGCATAGTTACTCCTTTTCCGATTTCAAATCCTTCTTTCATTATAACATAGATAGACGGGACTATCCAACAGAGGGTAAAAAATTTCAAATAAGCTACTAGGTCTTTTCCAAAGAAAGTGGTACAATAGTGAGATGAGTAAATGAAATAGGAGGAAAAATGAGGTTACTACCTATAAGAAAAATATCACGTCAGTCTAAGAGGCTAGCGCTTTTTTTGACTTTTTGTGCAGGATATGTAGATGCCTATACTTTTATTGTCCGAGGGAATACTCTTGTAGCTGGACAAACTGGAAATGTCGTCTTTCTATCAGTGGGGCTCATTCAACACAATGTTTCAGATGCTAGTGCCAAAGTAATGACCTTGCTAGCTTTTATGATGGGGGTCTTTTTACTAACGATTTATAAGGAAAAATTGAGAATTGTGAAAAAGCCCATTCTGTCCTTGATTCCTTTGGCAATCCTATCAATCATTATTGGTTTTGTACCACAGACTGTAGATAATATCTATTTAGTACCGCCCTTGGCCTTTTGTATGGGGTTGGTGACAACCGCTTTTGGAGAAGTGTCGGGTATTGCTTATAATAACGCTTTTATGACAGGGAATATCAAACGGACTATGCTGGCTTTTGGAGATTATTTCCGAACCAAGCACACACCTTTTTTGCGTGAAGGATTCATATTTGTAAGCCTGCTTAGTAGTTTTGTCCTTGGTGTTGTCTTTTCAGCCTATTTGACGATTTTCTATCATGAAAAGACCATTCTTGGTGTTCCTATTATGATGAGTATTTTTTATGTCAGCATGCTTTTTGCCAAGTGGCGGAAAAAAGTAAAAGAAAAAGCTTTATTTTAGGTGTTATTACTTGTAAGAAAATAGGAGATATGCTATACTTGAAGAGTTGACTATGCACGATCCTGTGCAACCGCACGAACATCGTTGCTTGATTATTCAAGTTTAAGTGGTTCGTCCCACGATGCTAGGCGAGTCTTCACAAAAAATTCGGGGAAACCCATAAAAATCATAGGAGGTGCATAATGAGCACATACGCAATTATCAAAACTGGCGGAAAACAAGTTAAAGTTGAAGTTGGTCAAGCAGTTTACGTTGAAAAATTGAACGTTGAAGCTGGTCAAGAAGTTACTTTTAACGAAGTTGTTCTTGTTGGTGGTGAAAACACTGTTGTCGGAACTCCACTTGTTGCTGGAGCTACTGTAGTTGGAACTGTTGAAAAACAAGGAAAACAAAAGAAAGTTGTTACTTACAAGTACAAACCTAAAAAAGGTAGCCACCGTAAACAAGGTCACCGTCAACCATATACAAAAGTTGTCATCAACGCAATCAACGCTTAATTTTAAGGAGAACACATGATACAAGCAGTCTTTGAGAGAGCCGAAGATGGCGAGCTGAGGAGTGCGGAAATTACTGGACACGCCGAGAGTGGCGAATACGGCTTAGATGTCGTGTGTGCATCGGTTTCTACGCTTGCCATTAACTTTATCAATTCTATTGAAAAATTTGCAGGCTATGAACCAATCCTAGAATTAAACGAAGATGAAGGTGGCTATCTGATGGTTGAAATTCCAAAAGATCTTCCTTCACACCAGAGAGAAATGACCCAGTTATTCTTTGAATCATTTTTCTTAGGTATGGCAAACTTATCGGAGAACTCTTCTGAGTTCGTCCAAACCAGAGTTATCACAGAAAACTAACACGGAGGAAAACATTATGTTAAAAATGACTCTTAACAACTTGCAACTTTTCGCCCACAAAAAAGGTGGAGGTTCTACATCAAACGGACGTGATTCACAAGCGAAACGTCTTGGAGCTAAAGCAGCTGACGGACAAACTGTAACAGGTGGATCAATCCTTTACCGTCAACGTGGTACACACATCTACCCAGGTGTAAACGTTGGACGTGGTGGAGACGATACTTTGTTCGCTAAAGTTGAAGGCGTAGTACGCTTTGAACGTAAAGGACGCGATAAAAAACAAGTTTCTGTTTATCCAATCGCTAAATAAAAAGGTCCAGTGAACCTTTTTATCCCGAGCCTTGAAATGTAAAGGCGAGGAAGCTAGAAGTAGCATAAACTAAGGCTTTCCGAGTTTTCGGAGAGCCTATTTTTTTATTTTGATACCCACGCTGATACCCATATTTTAAAAACCAATGTAAGAAGCGAACTTGTCGGCTACTTTGTCTTTTAGATACAATTATAAAATAGTGGAATGTGAGCCTTTTACAGTAATGAATGTTATAAGGGAATAAGATATTGTAAAAATTGCTAAGATTTGATATAATAATTTTATCTTGGTAAGCTAGCAGAAATATGGAAAGGATGTAAACCTGTATGAAAAAAATTATCACTATAATAGTCTGTTCAATCTCTTTTCTTGTTTTATCTGCTTGTGTCAGTAAGAAAAAACTTGTTCTTCCTGAACCTGAAACGATCTCTGTAATTTCCCTGCAGAAAAAAACCTCTGAAGATATTAAAACTATCAACAAGAGAGAAGAAATTTCAAAATTGATTAAGGAGATACAGAGACAGTCAAAATCTACCTCTTTGGAGAGTGTAAATGATCAACCGACAAATGTTAAAGATTATATCATTATCAAGTTTTATCATCAGAATGAAGAAAAGGATAGTGTAGTCTATCTATATACTAAGAAGAAAAGACAGTATATTGAGCAACCTTATGCTGGTATTTGGCAAGTAAGTCCAGATATAGCCAATAGGATTAAAGAGTTTTTTTCTAGTTGATTTATAGGACAAAAGAAAATGTTAGAGGCTTTTCTTGCATCATATTATAAACGGTAAATCAACAAGATTTGCTGTTTTTATTTGTTTGAACCAAAATGAGGACTGAAAAAGACATTATTCTAATTCTTGTATTGGGTTGTTAGACTCTTCATTGGAATTTGAAAATTTCCAGACTTTTTTCCTTTTTGGAAAACTTCTAAAATATGGTATAATGAAAAGATAAAGAAGTTGGGGGTAGAAGATGAACATTCAACAATTACGCTATGTTGTGGCTATTGCGAATAGCGGTACTTTTCGTGAAGCTGCTGAAAAGATGTATGTTAGTCAGCCGAGTCTGTCTATTTCTGTTCGTGATTTGGAAAAAGAGTTGGGCTTTAAGATTTTCCGTCGGACCAGCTCAGGGACTTTCTTGACTCGTCGTGGTATGGAATTCTATGAAAAAGCTCAAGAATTGGTTAAAGGATTTGATATTTTTCAAAATCAGTATGCCAATCCTGAGGAAGAAAAAGATGAATTTTCCATTGCTAGCCAGCACTATGACTTCTTGCCACCAACTATTACGGCTTTTTCAGAGCGTTATCCTGACTATAAGAACTTCCGTATTTTTGAATCAACTACTGTTCAAATCTTAGATGAAGTAGCTCAAGGGCATAGTGAGATTGGGATTATCTACCTCAACAATCAAAACAAAAAGGGCATTATGCAACGGGTTGAAAAGCTAGGCTTAGAGGTCATTGAATTAATTCCCTTTCATACCCACATTTATCTCCGCGAGGGGCACCCTTTAGCTCAGAAAGAGGAATTGGTCATGGAGGATTTAGCAGATTTACCAACGGTTCGTTTTACTCAAGAGAAAGACGAGTACCTTTATTATTCAGAGAACTTTGTCGATACCAGTGCGAGCTCACAGATGTTTAATGTGACAGACCGTGCTACCTTGAATGGTATTTTAGAGCGGACGGACGCCTATGCGACTGGTTCTGGATTTTTAGATAGTGATAGTGTTAATGGCATTACAGTTATTCGTCTCAAGGATAACCTAGATAATCGCATGGTCTATGTTAAACGTGAAGAAGTGGAGCTGAGTCAAGCTGGGACTCTCTTTGTAGAAGTCATGCAAGAATATTTTAATCAGAAGAGGAAATCATGAAAAAAAGAGGAATAGTGGCAGTCATTGTACTGCTTTTGATTGGGCTGGATCAGTTAGTCAAATCCTATATCGTCCAGCAGATTCCACTGGGTGAAGTGCGCTCTTGGATTCCCAATTTCGTTAGCTTGACCTACCTGCAAAATCGAGGGGCAGCCTTTTCTATCTTACAAGACCAGCAGTGGTTATTTGCTATCATTACACTGGTCGTTATGGTAGGTGCCATTTGGTATCTACATAAACACATGGAGGACTCATTCTGGATGGTCTTGGGTTTGACCTTGATAATCGCAGGTGGTCTTGGAAACTTTATTGACAGAGTCAGTCAGGGCTTTGTTGTGGATATGTTCCACCTTGACTTTATTAATTTTGCAATTTTCAATGTTGCAGATAGCTATTTGACTGTTGGAGTGATTATTTTATTAATTGCAATGCTAAAAGAGGAAATAAATGGAAATTAAAATTGAAACTGGTGGCCTGCGTTTGGATAAGGCTTTGTCGGATTTGACAGAATTATCACGCAGTCTCGCGAATGAACAAATCAAATCAGGACAGGTCTTGGTCAATGGCCAAGTCAAGAAAGCTAAATACACAGTTCAAGAAGGCGATGTCGTCACTTACCATCTGCCAGAACCAGAGGTTTTAGAGTATGTAGCTGAGAATCTTCCGCTAGAAATCATCTACCAAGATGAGGATGTGGCCGTCGTTAACAAACCTCAGGGGATGGTTGTGCATCCGAGTGCTGGTCATACTAGTGGAACTCTGGTAAATGCCCTTATGTATCATATTAAGGACTTGTCGGGTATCAATGGGGTTCTGCGTCCAGGAATTGTTCACCGTATTGATAAGGATACGTCAGGTCTTCTCATGATTGCTAAAAATGATGAGGCGCATCTAGCACTTGCCCAAGAACTTAAGGATAAAAAGTCTCTCCGCAAATATTGGGCGATTGTTCATGGAAATTTGCCTAATGATCGTGGTGTGATTGAAGCGCCGATTGGCCGTAGTGAAAAAGACCGTAAGAAACAGGCTGTGACTGCTAAAGGGAAGCCTGCAGTGACTCGTTTCCACGTCTTGGAACGCTTTGGTGATTACAGCTTAGTGGAGTTACAACTGGAGACAGGGCGTACCCATCAAATCCGTCTTCACATGGCTTATATTGGTCATCCAGTCGCTGGGGATGAAGTCTATGGTCCTCGTAAGACTCTGAAAGGGCATGGACAATTTCTTCATGCCAAGACGCTAGGATTTACCCATCCGAGAACAGGTGAGACCTTGGAATTTACAGCAGATATTCCAGAGCTTTTTAAGGAAACCTTGGAGAGATTGAGAAAGAATTAGATTTGATAAAAGGTTGAGATGACTTGTCTCGACCTTTTTCCTATCAACTCTTTTCTATTTCCTGCTATTCATGTTATAATGGATAAATATGAAGAATCGGAGTGAGACTATGAAATACAAACGGATTGTCTTTAAGGTGGGGACTTCTTCTTTGACGAATGAGGATGGAAGTTTATCACGTAGTAAAGTAAAAGCTATTACCCAACAGTTGGCTATGCTGCACGAGGCTGGTCATGAATTGATTTTGGTGTCGTCGGGTGCCATTGCTGCTGGTTTTGGAGCCTTAGGATTTAAAAAGCGTCCGACTAAGATTGCTGATAAGCAGGCTTCAGCAGCGGTAGGGCAGGGGCTTTTGTTGGAAGAATATACGACCAATCTTCTCTTGCGCCAAATCGTTTCTGCACAAATCTTGCTGACCCAGGATGACTTTGTGGATAAGCGCCGTTATAAAAATGCCCATCAGGCTTTGTCAGTTCTACTTAGCCGTGGCGCGATTCCTATCATCAACGAGAATGACAGTGTCGTTATTGATGAGCTCAAGGTTGGGGACAATGATACTCTGAGTGCACAGGTTGCAGCCATGGTTCAAGCTGACCTTTTGGTCCTATTGACAGACGTAGACGGTCTCTATACAGGAAATCCTAATTCAGATCCAAGAGCCAAACGCTTGGAGAAAATCGAGACTATCAATCGTGAGATTATTGATATGGCCGGTGGAGCAGGTTCGTCTAATGGTACAGGTGGCATGTTAACCAAAATCAAAGCTGCAACTATCGCGACGGAATCAGGAGTTCCTGTTTATATCTGCTCATCCTTGAAGTCAGATGCCATGATTGAATCAGCTGAGGAAACCGAGGATGGTTCCTACTTTGTTGCTCAAGAAAAGGGGCTTCGTACCCAAAAACAATGGCTGGCCTTTTATGCTCAGAGCCAAGGTTCTATTTGGGTTGATAAAGGGGCTGCTGAAGCTCTCTCTCAACATGGAAAGAGTCTTCTCTTATCTGGTATTGTTGAATCAGAAGGAGCCTTTTCTTACGGTGATATCGTGACAGTATTTGACAAGGAAAGTGGAAAATCACTTGGAAAAGGACGCGTGCAATTTGGAGCATCTGCTTTGGAGGATATGTTACGTTCTCAAAAAGCCAAGGGTGTCTTGATTCACCGTGATGACTGGATTTCCATTACTCCTGAAATCCAACTACTCTTTACAGAATTTTAGAGGTAAACTATGGTAAGTACACAAGAACAATTTGAACAGGTACAGGCTGTTAAGAAGTCTATCAACACAGCTAGTGAAGAGGTGAAAAACCAAGCCTTGCTAGCCATGGCTGATCACTTATTAGCAGATAATGAGGAAATTTTAGCAGCCAATGCCCTTGATATGGAAGCTGCTAAGGGTAAAATCTCAGATGTGATGCTGGATCGTCTTTATTTGGATGCAGGGCGTATAGAAGCAATGGCAACTGGGATTCGTGAAGTGGTTGCTTTACCAGATCCAATTGGTGAAGTTTTAGAAACAAGTCAGCTTGAAAATGGCTTGGTTATTACCAAGAAACGGGTGGCTATGGGGGTTATTGGTATTATCTATGAAAGCCGTCCAAACGTGACGTCTGACGCGGCTGCTTTGGCTCTCAAGAGTGGAAATGCGGTGGTTCTTCGTAGTGGGAAGGATGCCTATCAAACAGCTCATGCCATTGTCACAGCCTTGAAAAAAGGTTTGGAGACAACGCCCATTCATCCAGATGTAATTCAACTGGTGGAAGATACTAGCCGTGAAAGTAGCTATGCTATGATGAAGGCCAAGGGCTATCTAGACCTTCTCATTCCTCGTGGAGGGGCTGGTTTGATTAATGCCGTGGTTGAAAATGCTATCGTACCTGTTATCGAGACAGGGACTGGGATTGTCCATGTTTATGTGGACAAGGATGCAGATGAGGACAAGGCTCTATCTATCATCAATAATGCCAAAACCAGTCGTCCTTCTGTCTGCAATGCCATGGAGGTTCTGCTGGTTCATGAAGATAAAGCAGCAAGCTTCCTTCCTCGCTTGGAGCAAGTGCTGGTTTCAGATCGAAAAGAAGCTGGTCTGGAACCAATTCAATTCCGCTTGGATGAGAAAGCAAGTCAGTTTGTTTCAGGTAAAGCAGCTGCGGTCCAAGACTTTGACACTGAGTTTTTAGACTATGTCCTAGCTGTTAAGATTGTGAGCAGTTTAGGAGAAGCGGTTGCCCACATTGAAGCTCACAGTACCCATCATTCGGATGCCATTGTGACGGAAAATGCTGAAGCTGCAGCTTACTTTACAGATCAAGTGGACTCAGCAGCGGTTTATGTCAATGCCTCAACTCGTTTCACAGATGGAGGCCAATTTGGTCTTGGTTGTGAAATGGGGATTTCTACTCAGAAACTGCACGCGCGTGGTCCCATGGGCTTGAAGGAGTTGACTAGCTACAAGTATGTGGTTACTGGTGACGGACAGATAAGGGAGTAAGAGATGAAGATTGGATTTATCGGTTTGGGGAATATGGGTGCTAGTTTGGCCAAGGCTGTTTTGCAGGCCAAGACGGGTGATGACCTTCTCCTTGCCAATCGTAGTCAAGCCAAGGTGGATGCTTTCATCGCCGACTTTGGCGGTCAAGCTTCCAGCAACGAAGAAATCTTTGCAGAAGCAGATGTGATTTTTCTAGGTGTTAAACCAGCTCAGTTCTCAGACTTACTTTCTCAATATCAGACCATCCTTGAAAAACGAGAAAGTCTTCTTTTGATTTCGATGGCAGCTGGATTGACTTTAGAAAAACTAGCAAGTCTTATCCCAAATCAACACCGAATTATTCGTATGATGCCAAATACCCCTGCTTCTATTGGTCAAGGAGTGATTAGTTATGCCTTGTCTTCTAATTGCAGGGCTGAGGACAGTGAACTCTTTTGTCAGCTTTTAGCCAATGCTGGTCTCTTGATTGAACTTGGGGAAAGCTTAATTGATGCAGCGACAGGTCTTGCAGGTTGTGGACCAGCCTTTGTCTATCTCTTTATTGAGGCCTTGGCAGATGCGGGTGTTCAGACTGGATTGCCACGAGAGACAGCATTGAAAATGGCGGCTCAAACTGTGGTAGGAGCTGGTCAATTGGTCCTAGAAAACCAAGAGCATCCTGGAGTATTGAAAGACCAAGTTTGTAGCCCAGGCGGTTCGACTATCGCTGGTGTAGCAAGCCTAGAAGCGCATGCTTTTCGAGGAACGGTCATGGATGCAGTTGGTCAAGCCTACAAACGAACACAAGAATTAGGTAAATAAGAGGTGGATTTGTCTGCCTCTTTTATGGTGGTTGATACTCTTCGAAAATCTCTTCAAACTGCGTCAGCTTCCATCTGCAACCTCAAAACAGTGTTTTGAGCAACCTGCGGCTAGCTTCCTAGTTTGCTCTTTGATTTTCATTGAGTATTAAATGAGAAGACAAAAAAGATTGTCACAAACCCCTATTTTTTTGATAGAATAGAAGTAGTAAAAAAGAAATGAGTTAGACATGTCAAAAGGATTTTTAGTCTCTCTTGAGGGACCAGAGGGAGCAGGCAAGACCAGTGTTTTAGAGGCTCTGCTACCAATTTTAGAGGAAAAAGGAGTAGAAGTGCTGACGACCCGTGAACCTGGCGGAGTCTTGATTGGGGAGAAGATTCGGGAAGTAATTTTGGATCCAAGTCATACTCAGATGGATGCGAAGACAGAGTTGCTTCTTTATATCGCCAGTCGCAGACAGCACTTGGTGGAAAAAGTTCTTCCAGCACTTGAAGCTGGTAAGTTGGTCATTATGGACCGCTTCATCGATAGTTCTCTTGCCTATCAGGGATTTGGTCGTGGCTTGGATATTGACGCCATTGATTGGCTCAATCACTTTGCGACAGATGGCCTTAAACCCGATTTGACACTCTATTTTGACATCGAGGTGGAAGAAGGACTAGCTCGCATTGCTGCTAATAGTGACCGCGAGGTCAATCGTCTGGACTTGGAAGGGTTGGACTTGCATAAAAAAGTTCGTCAAGGCTACCTTTCTCTTCTGGACAAAGAAGGAAATCGTATTGTCAAGATTGATGCTAGTTTTCCTTTGGAGCAAGTTGTGGAAACTACCAAGGCTGTCTTGTTTGACAGAATGGGCTTGGCAAGATGAAACAAGATCAACTAAAGGCTTGGCAACCAGCCCAGTTTGACCGCTTTGTCCGTATCCTAGAACAAGAGCAGCTCAATCACGCCTATCTCTTTTCAGGTTTCTTTGGAAGCTTGGAAATGGCGCAATTTTTGGCTAAAAGTCTCTTTTGTACGGATAAAGTAGGTGTTTTACCATGTGAGAAATGCCGAAATTGTAAGCTGATTGAACAGGAAGAGTTTCCAGATGTTACCTTGATTAAGCCAGTCAATCAGGTCATCAAGACAGAACGTATTCGAGAATTGGTGGGGCAGTTTTCCCAAGCAGGGATTGAAAACCAGCAGCAGGTCTTTATTATCGAGCAAGCTGAGAAAATGCATCCTAATGCAGCCAATTCTCTGCTCAAGGTCATCGAAGAACCCCAGAGTGAGGTTTATATTTTCTTCTTGACCAGCGATGAGGAAAAGATTTTACCAACAATCCGCAGTCGGACCCAGATTTTCCACTTTAAAAAACAAGAAGAGAAGCTGATATTGCTCTTAGAACAAATGGGACTGGTTAAGAAAAAAGCGACTCTCCTAGCCCAGTTTAGTCAATCGCGAGCTGAAGCAGAGAAGTTAGCCAATCAGGCAAGTTTTTGGACCTTGGTTGATGAAAGTGAACGCCTGCTGACTTGGTTAGTGGCTAAGAAAAAAGAAAGTTATTTGCAAGTTGCCAAACTAGCTAGCTTGGCAGATGATAAGGAAAAACAAGATCAGGTTTTACGGATTCTTGAAGTCCTCTGTGGGGAGGATCTCCTGCAAGCAAGAGTAAGAGTGATTCTACAAGATTTGCTAGAAGCTAGAAAAATGTGGCAAGCTAATGTCAGCTTTCAAAATGCCATGGAATACCTGGTCTTGAAAGAAATATAAACTCAAAGATGAATGATAAAGAAAGGAAAGGGCTGTTTTATGGACAAAAAAGAATTATTTGACGCGCTAGATGATTTTTCCCAACAGTTATTGGTAACCTTGGCCGATGTGGAAGCCATCAAGAAAAATCTCAAGAGCCTGGTAGAGGAAAATACAGCTCTTCGCTTGGAAAATAGTAAGTTGCGCGAACGCTTGGGTGAGGTGGAAGCAGACGCTCCTGTCAAGGCTAAGCATGTTCGTGAAAGTGTCCGTCGAATTTATAAAGATGGTTTTCACGTATGTAATGATTTTTATGGACAACGTCGAGAGCAGGATGAGGAATGTATGTTCTGTGACGAGTTGTTATACAGGGAGTAGGCATGCAGATTCAAAAAAGTTTTAAGGGGCAGTCTCCCTATGGCAAGCTGTACCTAGTGGCAACGCCGATTGGCAATCTAGATGATATGACCTTTCGAGCTATCCAGACCTTGAAAGAAGTGGACTGGATTGCGGCTGAGGACACGCGCAATACAGGTCTTTTGCTCAAGCATTTTGACATTTCTACTAAGCAGATTAGTTTTCATGAGCACAATGCCAAGGAAAAGATTCCTGATTTGATTGGTTTCTTGAAAGCAGGGCAAAGTATTGCTCAGGTCTCCGACGCAGGTTTGCCTAGTATCTCAGACCCTGGTCATGATTTGGTTAAGGCAGCCATTGAGGAAGAAATTGCGGTTGTGACTGTTCCGGGTGCCTCTGCAGGAATTTCTGCTTTGATTGCCAGTGGTTTAGCGCCACAGCCACATATCTTTTACGGCTTTTTACCGAGAAAGTCAGGTCAGCAAAAGCAATTTTTCGACTTGAAAAAAGACTATTCTGAAACACAGATTTTCTATGAATCCCCTCATCGTGTAGCAGATACGTTGGAAAATATGCTAGAAGTCTACGGTGACCGCTCGGTCGTCTTGGTCAGGGAATTGACTAAAATCTATGAAGAATACCAAAGAGGTACCATTTCTGAATTGCTGGAAAGCATCGCTGAAACGCCGCTTAAGGGAGAATGCCTTCTCATCGTTGAAGGTGCCAGCCAAGATGTGGAGGAAAAGGACGAGGAAGATTTATTTTTAGAAATCCAGGCTCGTATCCAGCAAGGCATGAAGAAAAACCAAGCTATCAAGGAAGTCGCTAAGATTTACCAGTGGAATAAAAGTCAGCTTTATGCTGCCTACCACGAATGGGAAGAAAAGCAAGAAAATGACTAAACAGGGAAGTTTGCCTTCTTCCCTTTTTTTGTTATACTAGTAGAAGAAAAAAATAGAAAGATTTGTGGGTGTCAAACAGTCCAGTGGGGTGTTTTGATATGGACTTAGGTTCCACCCAAAGAGGTATTAGTGTCGTGTCTCAATCTTATATCAATGTTATCGGTGCTGGTTTGGCAGGTTCTGAAGCAGCCTACCAAATTGCAGAACGTGGTATTCCAGTTAAACTTTATGAAATGCGTGGTGTCAAGTCAACACCCCAGCACAAAACAGACAATTTTGCTGAGTTAGTTTGTTCTAATTCCCTTCGTGGGGATGCTTTGACAAATGCAGTTGGTCTTCTCAAGGAAGAAATGCGTCGCTTGGGTTCTGTTATCTTGGAATCTGCTGAGGCTACACGTGTTCCTGCAGGAGGTGCGCTTGCGGTGGACCGCGATGGTTTCTCACAAATGGTGACCGAAAAAGTGGCTAACCACCCCTTGATTGAAGTGGTTCGTGATGAAATTACAGAATTGCCGACAGATGTTATCACAGTTGTGGCGACTGGTCCGTTGACCAGTGATGCCCTGGCTGAAAAGATTCATGCCCTTAATGACGGCGATGGTTTCTATTTCTACGATGCGGCAGCGCCTATTATCGATGTCAATACTATCGATATGAGCAAGGTCTATCTCAAATCTCGTTATGACAAGGGAGAGGCGGCCTACCTCAATGCCCCTATGACCAAGCAAGAGTTTATGGATTTCCATGAAGCCTTAGTCAATGCAGAAGAAGCACCGCTCAATTCTTTTGAAAAAGAAAAGTATTTTGAAGGCTGTATGCCTATCGAAGTCATGGCCAAGCGTGGCATTAAAACTATGCTTTATGGACCTATGAAACCAGTCGGTCTGGAGTATCCGGACGACTACACAGGTCCTCGTGATGGAGAATTTAAGACTCCTTATGCGGTTGTGCAACTTCGTCAGGATAATGCAGCTGGTAGTCTATACAATATTGTTGGTTTCCAGACCCACCTCAAATGGGGAGAACAAAAACGTGTTTTCCAAATGATTCCAGGTCTTGAAAATGCGGAGTTTGTTCGTTATGGTGTCATGCACCGCAATTCTTATATGGATTCACCAAATCTTCTTGAACAGACCTACCGTTCTAAGAAACAACCAAATCTCTTCTTTGCTGGTCAGATGACGGGTGTGGAAGGCTATGTTGAGTCCGCAGCGTCAGGCTTGATTGCGGGAATTAACGCGGCTCGTCTTTTCAAAGGAGAAAGTCCGACTATTTTCCCAGAAAGAACAGCGATTGGAAGTCTGGCTCATTACATCACCCATGCCGATAGCAAACATTTCCAACCAATGAATGTCAATTTTGGAATCATCAAGGAGTTGGAAGGCGAGCGTATCCGTGATAAGAAGGCTCGTTATGAAAAAATTGCAGAGCGTGCCCTCAGTGATTTAGAGGAATTTTTAACAGTCTAATTTTTTTGAAAGAATTGCTCATGATACTATAAAAATCTTAGAAATTGTGATAAAATAGGTAGGATAAAAGAAGGAGAGTGAAAATGGCGAATCCCAAGTATAAACGTATTTTAATCAAGTTATCAGGTGAAGCCCTTGCCGGTGAACGAGGCGTAGGGATTGATATCCAAACAGTTCAAACAATCGCAAAAGAGATTCAAGAAGTTCATGGCTTAGGTATCGAAATTGCCCTTGTTATTGGTGGAGGAAATCTCTGGCGTGGTGAACCTGCAGCAGAAGCAGGTATGGACCGCGTTCAGGCAGATTACACAGGAATGCTTGGGACTGTTATGAATGCTCTTGTGATGGCAGATTCATTGCAGCAAGTTGGGGTCGATACGCGTGTACAAACAGCGATTGCTATGCAACAAGTGGCAGAGCCTTATGTCCGTGGACGTGCCCTTCGTCACCTTGAAAAAGGCCGTATCGTTATCTTTGGTGCCGGAATTGGTTCACCTTACTTCTCAACAGATACAACAGCGGCTCTTCGTGCAGCTGAAATCGAAGCGGATGCTATCCTTATGGCTAAAAATGGCGTAGATGGTGTTTACAATGCCGATCCTAAGAAGGACAAGACCGCTGTTAAATTTGAAGAATTGACCCACCGTGACGTTATCAATAAAGGTCTCCGTATCATGGACTCAACAGCTTCAACCCTCTCAATGGATAACGACATTGACTTGGTTGTCTTCAACATGAACCAACCAGGCAACATCAAACGTGTCGTATTTGGTGAAAATATCGGAACAACAGTTTCAAATAATATCGAAGAAAAGGAATAAGAAAGATTATGGCTAACGCAATTATTGAAAAAGCTAAAGAGAGAATGACCCAGTCTCACCAATCACTTGCTCGTGAATTTGGAGGTATCCGTGCTGGTCGTGCCAATGCAAGCTTGCTTGACCGTGTACATGTAGAATACTATGGAGTCGAAACTCCTCTTAACCAAATCGCTTCAATTACGATTCCAGAAGCGCGTGTTTTGTTGGTAACACCATTTGACAAGTCTTCATTGAAAGACATCGAACGTGCCTTGAACGCTTCTGATCTTGGTATCACACCAGCTAACGACGGTTCTGTGATTCGTTTGGTTATCCCAGCTCTTACAGAAGAAACTCGTCGTGACCTTGCTAAAGAAGTGAAGAAGGTCGGCGAAAATGCTAAAGTGGCTGTCCGCAATATCCGTCGCGATGCTATGGACGAAGCTAAGAAACAAGAAAAAGCAAAAGAAATCACTGAAGACGAATTGAAGACTCTTGAAAAAGATATTCAAAAAGTAACAGACGATGCTGTTAAACACATCGACGACATGACTGCCAACAAAGAGAAAGAACTTTTGGAAGTCTAAAAATAAACAGAAAAACTCAGTTGGCATTGCTGGCTGAGTTTTATTCGAAAGAAGGAAATATGAATACAAATCTTGCAAGTTTTATCGTTGGACTGATTATCGATGAAAATGACCGTTTTTACTTTGTGCAAAAGGATGGTCAAACCTATGCTCTTGCTAAGGAAGAAGGCCAACAAACAGTAGGGGATACGGTCAAAGGTTTTGCCTACACGGATATGAAGCAAAAACTCCGCCTGACCACTCTAGAAGTGACTGCCACTCAGGAACAATTTGGTTGGGGAACTGTAACGGAAGTTCGTAAAGACTTGGGTGTCTTTGTGGATACAGGCCTTCCTGACAAGGAAATCGTTGTGTCACTCGATATTCTCCCTGAGCTCAAGGAACTCTGGCCTAAGAAGGGCGACCAACTCTACATCCGTCTTGAAGTGGACAAGAAAGACCGTATCTGGGGACTCTTGGCTTATCAAGAAGACTTCCAACGTCTGGCTCGTCCTGCCTACAACAATATGCAGAACCAAAACTGGCCAGCCATTGTATACCGTCTCAAGCTGTCAGGAACTTTTGTTTACCTGCCAGAAAATAACATGCTTGGCTTTATCCATCCTAGCGAGCGCTATGCAGAGCCACGTTTGGGTCAAGTTTTAGATGCGCGCGTTATTGGTTTCCGTGAAGTGGACCGTACCTTGAACCTTTCCCTTAAACCACGTTCTTTTGAGATGTTGGAAAATGATGCCCAGATGATTTTGACCTATTTGGAAAGCAATGGCGGTTTCATGACCTTAAATGATAAGTCATCCCCTGAGGACATCAAGGAAATCTTTGGTATCTCTAAAGGTCAGTTCAAGAAAGCACTCGGTGGCTTGATGAAGGCTGGTAAAATCAAGCAAGACCAGTTTGGGACAGAGTTGATTTAGGGTGGTATATGAGAAAATCATTTTACACTTGGCTCATGACTGAGCGTAATCCTAAAAGTAACAGTCCTAAAGCTATCTTAGCAGACCTAGCTTTTGAAGAGTCAGCCTTTCCAAAACACACGGATGATTTCGATGAGGTCAGTCGCTTTTTGGAAGAACATGCCAGTTTCTCTTTTAACCTAGGAGATTTTGACATTATCTGGCAGGAATACTTAGAACACTAGCATGATTCATTGGGTTTGGGCTAGTAATTTCTCCACCCCTTTGCTATAATAAAAAGAAATAAAAGGATTAGAGAGGTTCTTTATTTGAAGGAACATTCAATAGACATTCAACTGAGTCATCCAGATGACCTGTTTCATCTTTTTGGTTCCAATGAACGCCATCTTCGTTTGATGGAAGAAGAGCTTGATGTGGTGATTCATGCCCGTACGGAGATTGTCCAGGTTTTGGGAGAAGAGGCTGCCTGTGAGGAAGCCCGTCAGGTTATTCAGGCTTTGATGGTCTTGGTGAATCGTGGGATGACTGTCGGTACGCCAGATGTGGTGACTGCGATTAGCATGGTCAAAAATGATGAAATAGACAAGTTTGTCGCCCTTTACGAAGAAGAAATCATCAAGGACAATACTGGGAAACCGATCCGTGTCAAAACCTTGGGTCAAAAGCTTTATGTGGACAGTGTCAAACAGCATGATGTGACCTTTGGAATTGGGCCTGCAGGGACAGGGAAGACCTTTCTTGCAGTGACTTTGGCAGTAACTGCTCTCAAGCGCGGCCAGGTCAAACGGATTATCCTAACACGTCCAGCGGTGGAAGCAGGAGAGAGTCTAGGGTTTCTTCCGGGTGATCTCAAGGAGAAGGTGGATCCTTACCTTCGACCTGTTTATGATGCCTTGTATCAGATTCTTGGGAAAGACCAAACGACTCGACTCATGGAACGTGAAATTATAGAAATCGCGCCCCTTGCCTATATGCGTGGACGGACCTTGGACGATGCCTTTGTCATTCTCGATGAGGCGCAAAATACGACTATCATGCAGATGAAGATGTTCTTGACTCGTTTAGGATTTAATTCTAAGATGATTGTCAATGGAGATATCAGTCAGATTGACCTGCCGCGGAATGTCAAATCAGGTTTGATTGACGCTCAAGAGAAACTAAAGAACATTCACCAAATCGACTTTGTTCATTTTTCAGCCAAGGATGTGGTTCGCCATCCTGTTGTCGCTCAGATTATCCGAGCTTATGAACCAGCTCCAGTGAAAAAGGCAGAGAGTGAAGAATTAGAGTCTCAACCTCTATCTGAAGGATAGTTCTTTTGTACTTAAAGTTATCTCAATACTAAGTATAAATTTGCGTTTTAAATATTTCATTCAATATCCTTATCTTAGTTAGAAACTTTTCAAGTGGTGGAATCCTATGGAATCAATTTTTGTAAAATTTGCCCAGTATCCGTCTATAGAAACGGAGCGTTTATTGCTTCGACCTGTAACCTTGGATGATGCGGAAGCAATGTTTGCCTATGCCTCGGATAAGGATAATACACGTTACACTTTTCCAACTAATCAAAATTTAGAAGAAACCAAAAATAATATTGCTCAGTTTTATCTAGCCAATCCATTGGGACGGTGGGGAATAGAACTAAAAAGCAATGGTCAGTTTATTGGAACCATTGACTTGCACAAGATTGATCCTGTTCTTAAGAAGGCAGCTATTGGCTACATTATCAATAAAAAGTATTGGAATCAAGGATTGACGACAGAAGCCAATCGTGCCGTAATTGAGCTAGCTTTTGAGAAAATCGGAATGAACAAGTTAGTTGCTTTACACGATAAGGCTAATCCCGCGTCAGGAAAGGTCATGGAGAAATCAGGAATGCGTTTTTCCCACGAAGAACCTTATGCTTGTATGGACCAGCATGAAGAAGGCCGAATCGTGACAAGAGTTCATTATGTCTTGACCAAGGAAGACTATTTTGCAAATAAATAAGCAGTTGAGAAGAAATTTTCAACTGTTTTTTCTTCCTTTTACGAATAATCTAAGAGAGGAGAAAATATGGAAGCAATTATCGAGAAAATCAAAGAGTATAAAATCATTGTCATCTGTACTGGTCTGGGATTACTTGTCGGAGGATTTTTCCTGCTAAAGCCAGCTCCACACACACCTGTCAAAGAAAGGAATTTGCAGGCAGAAGTTGCAGCTGTTTCCAAGGATTCATCGACCGAAAAGGAAGTGAAGGAAGAAAAGGAAGAACCGGTTGAACAAGATCTAATCACAGTAGATGTAAAAGGCGCTGTTAAAGCACCTGGAATTTATGATTTGCCGGTAGGTAGTCGAGTCAATGATGCTGTTCAGAAGGCTGGTGGCTTGACAGAGCAAGCAGACAGCAAGGAGCTCAATCTAGCTCAGAAAGTTAGTGATGAGGCTCTGGTTTACGTTCCATCTAAGGGAGAAGAAGTAGCTAGTCAACAGGCAGGTTCTGGAGCGCCTTCTTCAACAAGCAAGAACAAGAAGGTCAATCTCAACAAGGCCAGCCTGGAAGAACTCAAGCAGGTAAAGGGACTGGGAGGAAAACGAGCTCAGGACATTATCGATCATCGTGAGGCAAATGGGAAATTTAAGTCGGTTGATGAACTCAAGAATGTCTCTGGAATTGGTGCCAAGACCATAGAAAAGTTAAAAGATTATGTTACAGTGGATTAAGAATTTCTCTATTCCTCTAATTTACCTGAGTTTTCTGTTGCTTTGGCTTTACTACGCCATTTTTTCAGCATCCTATCTTGCTTTGTTGGGCTTCGTTTTTCTGCTAGTCTGTCTTTTTTTCCAATTTCCTTGGAAACCTGCTAGCAAAGTTCTAGTGATTTGTGGAGTCTTTGGCTTTTGGTTTCTGTTTCAAAATTGGCAACAGAGTCAAGCGAGTCAAAATTTGGCGGATTCTGTTGAAAGGGTACGGATTTTGCCCGATACTATTAAGGTCAATGGTGATAGTCTGTCCTTTCGTGGCAAGTCTGATGGACGCATTTTTCAAGTCTATTATAAACTTCAGTCCGAGGAGGAGAAAGAAGCCTTTCAAGCCTTAACAGCTCTTCATGACTTGGAACTAGAAGGGAAGCTTTCGGAGCCAGAGGGGCAGAGGAATTTTGATGGATTTGACTACCAAGCCTATCTGAAGACTCAGGGAATTTATCAAACTCTCAATATCAAAAAAATTCAGTCACTTCAAAAGGTTGGCAGTTGGGATATAGGAGAAAATCTATCCAGTTTACGCCGAAAGGCTGTGGTTTGGATTAAGACACATTTTCCAGACCCTATGCGCAATTACATGACAGGGCTTTTGCTAGGACATCTGGACACAGATTTTGAGGAGATGAATGAGCTTTATTCTAGTCTAGGAATTATCCACCTTTTTGCCTTGTCGGGTATGCAGGTAGGCTTTTTCATGGATGGATTTAAGAAACTTCTCTTGCGATTAGGCTTGACCCAAGAAAAGTTGAAATGGCTGACTTATCCCTTTTCCCTTATCTATGCAGGGCTGACAGGATTTTCAGCATCAGTTATTCGCAGTCTATTGCAGAAGCTACTGGCTCAACATGGTGTTAAGGGTTTGGATAATTTTGCCTTGACGGTCCTTATCCTCTTTATCATCATGCCCAACTTTTTCTTGACTGCAGGAGGAGTTTTGTCATGTGCTTATGCTTTTATCTTGACCATGACTAGCAAAGAAGAGGAGGGACTTAAGGCTATTGCCAGAGAAAGTCTAGTCATTTCCTTGGGAATATTACCCATCCTATCCTTCTATTTTGCGGAATTTCAGCCTTGGTCCATCCTTTTAACTTTTGTCTTTTCCTTTCTTTTTGACTTGGTCTTTTTACCGCTCTTGTCTATCTTATTTGCCCTTTCCTTTCTTCATCCAGTCATTCAGCTGAATTTTATTTTTGAATGGTTGGAGGGAATGATTCGCTTTGTATCACAGGTGGCAAGTAGACCGCTTGTCTTTGGACAACCCAATGCATGGTTTTTAATCTTATTGTTAATTTCCTTGGCTTTAGTCTATGATTTGAGGAAAAACATTAAAAGGCTAGCAGTGTTGAGCTTATTGATTACAGGTCTATTTTTCTTTACCAAGCATCCGCTGGAAAATGAAATCACCATGCTGGATGTTGGGCAAGGTGAAAGTATTTTCTTACGGGATGTAACTGGGAAAACTATTCTCATAGATGTCGGTGGCAAGGTAGAATCTGATAAGAAAATCGAAAAATGGCAAGAAAAGGCGACGACCAGCAATGCCCAGCGAACCTTGATTCCTTATCTAAAAAGTAGAGGAGTAGCCAAGATTGACCAGCTGGTTTTGACAAACACAGACAAGGAGCATGTTGGAGATTTGTTGGAGGTGGCCAAGGCTTTCCATGTAGGCGAAATTTTAGTGTCCAAAGGCAGTTTGAAACAGAAGGAATTTGTTGCAGAACTACAGGCAACTCAAACTAAGGTGCGCAGTGTGACAACAGGAGAGAACTTGCCAATTTTTGGAAGTCAGTTAGAACTCCTATCTCCAAGGAAAATAGGAGATGGAGGTTATGATGATTCCCTGGTTCTGTATGGAAAACTCTTGGATAAAAATTTTCTTTTCACAGGAAATTTGGAGGAAAAAGGAGAGAAGGACGTGCTGAAGCATTATCCTGACCTAGAGGTAGATGTTTTGAAAGCTAGCCAACATGGCTCTAAACAATCATCAAGTTCAGCATTTCTACAACAGCTCAAACCAGAGATTACTCTTATCTCAGTTGGAAAGAACAATCGAACGAAACTCCCCCATCAGGAAACCTTGACACGACTGGAAGGTATCAATAGCAAAGTTTACCGAACTGACCACCAAGGAGCTATACGCTTTAAGGGGTGGAATAGTTGGAAAATCGAAACGGTTGGTTAATGAGCAGAAACTTTTCAAAAAAATAACTTTTTATCTTGACAAGGGCTAGAAAACTTGGTATCATATAAAAGTTGAGAAAAGCAGAAGTGAGAGCTTCTCGCCTTGTGACATTAAGTTGCCTGGCCCTACGGATGAAAAGTTTCTAAGAAACGCTATCATAACGTGCGGGCTTGTATATTTACGAGTCCGTTATTGTTTTTCTCTAATAAAACAAAAGAGGTGAAAACCATAGCAAAGCAAGACTTATTCATCAATGATGAGATTCGTGTACGTGAAGTTCGCTTGATTGGTCTTGAAGGAGAACAGCTAGGCATCAAGCCACTTAGTGAAGCGCAAGCTTTGGCTGATAACGCTAATGTTGACCTAGTATTGATTCAACCCCAAGCCAAACCGCCTGTTGCAAAAATTATGGACTACGGTAAGTTCAAATTTGAGTACCAGAAGAAGCAAAAAGAACAACGTAAAAAACAAAGTGTTGTTACTGTGAAAGAAGTTCGTCTAAGTCCAACTATTGACAAGGGTGACTTTGATACAAAACTTCGCAATGCACGCAAATTCCTTGAAAAAGGAAATAAAGTTAAGGTATCTATTCGCTTTAAGGGTCGTATGATTACCCATAAAGAGATTGGTGCAAAAGTTTTAGCCGAGTTTGCTGAAGCAACTCAAGATATTGCCATCATCGAACAACGTGCTAAAATGGATGGACGTCAAATGTTCATGCAATTGGCGCCAGCGACTGACAAAAAATAATTGTCAGAAAGTTAAATAAAGGAGAAAAAATCATGCCAAAACAAAAAACACACCGCGCATCAGCTAAACGTTTCAAACGTACAGGTTCTGGTGGACTTAAACGTTTCCGTGCTTACACTTCTCACCGTTTCCACGGAAAAACTAAGAAACAACGTCGTCATCTTCGTAAAGCATCTATGGTGCATTCAGGAGATTACAAACGTATCAAAGCAATGCTTACTCGCTTGAAATAATAGCTTGACTGTAAGTAAACAATTCTAGGAAATATTTGGAGGAAATAAAACATGGCACGTGTTAAAGGTGGCGTTGTATCACGCAAACGTCGTAAACGTATTCTTAAATTAGCAAAAGGTTACTATGGAGCTAAACACATCTTGTTCCGTACTGCAAAAGAACAAGTAATGAACTCTTACTACTATGCATACCGTGACCGTCGTCAGAAAAAACGTGACTTCCGCAAATTGTGGATCACTCGTATCAATGCGGCAGCTCGTATGAACGGACTTTCATACTCACAATTGATGCATGGTTTGAAATTGGCTGAGATCGAAGTTAACCGTAAAATGCTTGCTGACTTGGCTGTTAACGATGCAGCAGCTTTCACAGCTCTTGCAGATGCAGCTAAAGCAAAACTTGGTAAATAATAACAGATAAGACTGGAACAGGATTGTCCCAGTCTTTTTGAAAATAAAGGAGAAAAATATGGCTTCAAAAATGCTACACACTTGCTTGCGAGTAGAAAATCTTGAAAAATCAATTGCATTCTATCAAGATGCTTTTGGTTTTAAAGAATTGCGTCGCAGAGATTTTCCAGACCATGCCTTCACGATTGTCTATCTAGGTCTTGAGGGTGACGATTATGAGTTGGAGTTGACTTATAACTACGATCATGGTCCTTATGTTGTTGGAGATGGATTTGCCCATATCGCCCTCAGTACACCTGATCTTGAGGCACTTCATCAAGAGCATAGTGCCAAAGGATATGAAGTGACTGAGCCAAATGGTCTACCAGGAACTGCACCTAACTATTACTTTGTCAAAGACCCTGATGGCTACAAGGTTGAAGTCATTCGTGAAAAATAATCTCGTGAAGTCAAGTAGAATGTTCGTTTTCTACTTGACTTTTTTTAGATGAAAGAGTATACTAATAAAAATTTAACCTTTAAGGGGAGTCCAGAGAGACTCACAAGGTGTCAGATAAAAGAATAGTACAATTTTCTAGAGGGGACTTTTTGAGTGTGCTCTCTTGTGTTGTACGATTTTAACTGAGGCCTTGCACTAGCAAGGTCTTTTCTTTGTCTGGTCCCCTTAAAATTTAAGGAGGAAAAGTCATGAATCCCACATGTAAGAAACGTTTGGGTGCCATTCGTTTGGAAACCATGAAGGTGGTTGCACAGGAGGAAATCGCGCCAGCAATCTTTGAACTAGTCCTAGAAGGAGAAATGGTTGAAGCTATGCGAGCAGGCCAATTTCTTCATCTTCGTGTGCCTGATGATGCCCATCTCTTGCGTCGCCCTATTTCAATTTCGTCTATTGATAAGGTTAAGAAGCAGTGTCACCTCATTTATCGGATTGAGGGAGCTGGGACAGCTATTTTTTCCACTTTAAGTCAGGGAGATACTCTTGACGTGATGGGGCCTCAGGGAAATGGTTTTGACTTGTCTAATCTTGATGAGCAGAGCCAGGTTCTCCTTGTTGGTGGGGGGATTGGTGTTCCGCCCTTGCTTGAAGTAGCCAAGGAATTGCATGCGCGTGGAGTAAAAGTAGTGACAGTCCTCGGTTTTGCGAATAAGTATGCTGTTATCCTTGAAAAGGAATTGGCTCAATATGGTCAAGTCTTTGTAACGACAGATGATGGTTCTTATGGTATCAAGGGAAATGTTTCCGTTATCATCAATGATTTAGACAGTCAGTTTGATGCTGTTTACTCATGTGGGGCGCCTGGAATGATGAAGTATATCAATCAAACCTTTTATGACCACCCAAGAGCCTATCTATCTTTGGAATCTCGTATGGCTTGTGGGATGGGGGCTTGCTATGCCTGCGTCCTAAAAGTGCCAGAAAGCGAGACGGTCAGCCAACGCGTCTGTGAAGATGGCCCTGTTTTCCGTACAGGAACAGTTTTATTATAAGGAGAAAATTATGACTAGAAATCGTTTACAAGTTTCTCTACCTGGCTTGGATTTGAAAAATCCGATTATTCCAGCATCAGGCTGTTTTGGTTTTGGACAAGAGTATGCCAAGTACTATGATTTAGACCTTTTAGGTTCTATTATGATCAAGGCGACAACTCTTGAACCACGCTTTGGCAATCCAACTCCAAGGGTGGCAGAAACACCTGCTGGCATGCTCAATGCAATTGGCTTACAAAATCCTGGTTTGGAAGTTGTTTTGGCTGAAAAGTTACCTTGGCTGGAAAGAGAATATCCAAATCTTCCTATTATTGCCAATGTAGCTGGTTTTTCAAAACAAGAGTATGCAGCTGTTTCTCATGGTATTTCCAAGGCAGCCAATGTAAAGGCTATTGAGCTCAATATTTCTTGCCCCAATGTTGACCACTGTAATCACGGACTTTTGATTGGTCAAGACCCAGATTTAGCTTATGATGTGGTGAAAGCAGCTGTGGAAGCCTCTGATGTACCAGTTTATGTCAAACTAACCCCTAGTGTGACGGATATCGTCACTGTCGCAAAAGCTGCAGAAGATGCGGGGGCAAGTGGCTTAACCATGATCAATACTCTGGTTGGAATGCGTTTTGACCTCAAAACCAGAAAACCAATCTTGGCCAATGGAACAGGTGGGATGTCTGGTCCAGCAGTCTTTCCAGTAGCCCTCAAACTCATACGCCAAGTCGCTCAAACAACAGACCTGCCTATCATTGGAATGGGAGGAGTGGATTCGGCTGAAGCTGCCCTAGAAATGTATCTGGCTGGAGCATCTGCTATTGGAGTTGGAACAGCCAACTTTACCAATCCTTATGCCTGCCCTGATATCATCGAAAATTTGCCAAAAGTCATGGATAAATACGGCATCAGTAGTCTAGAAAATCTACGCAAAGAAGTCAAAGCCCGCCTTAGATAAGCTAAGGTATCATTATCGTCAATAAGACACAGAATTTTCATCATTTTGTAATATTTTCATCTTTATAACTATGTTAGAATAAAATTAATCATGAATGGTGTAGATGAATTTCTACTTAGGGGAGTAAAATGAAGAGAATACTACTTGTAAGCACAGCAGTGCTTGCATTGGCAATTGTGCCCACAACATCAGTCTTTGCTGAAGATAGTAAAACAACAGACCAAAGTCAAACGACTAATAAGAGTCAATCTGTGGACAAAAATCAGTCTAAAGATAAAAATCAGACTTTAGCATCAGAAGAGAAAAAAGTTGTTGAAAATACAAAGAATGAAACTGAAAAGACGGAAAAAAAGAAAGAACCAGTTGTTGTAAAAGAAAATAATTCTAAACAAGAGGCTATTTTAAATAAAGAGAAGGTTGAAGAGGCTCCTAAGAATGGTTGGCAGAAAGAGCATGGGAAATGGCTTTTTTATGAGAATAATCAACCAATCAAAAACTGGAAAAAAATTGCGGGTGTCTGGTATTTCTTTGATCAAAATGGAATCATGGCTAGCAATACTATTGTTAATGACTATGCTTTTCATACTAGTGGAGTAATGCTAGAAGATTCCTGGGTGAAAATTGCTGATAAATGGTATTATGCCACAGGTTCAGGAAAAATTCTTCGTAATAAATGGGAAAAAATTGATAATGTTTGGTATTACTTCAATCAAGATGGAGTCATGGCTAGCAATACTATTGTTAATGACTATGCTTTTCATACTAGTGGAGCAATGGTAGAAAATTCCTGGGTGAAAATTGCTGATAAATGGTACTATGCTACAGATTCAGGAAAAATCCTTCGTAATAAATGGGAAAAAATTAAGGGCACATGGTACTATTTTAACAATGATGGTGTGATGGCCAGTAATCAGTGGAAAGATGCTTACTATCTAAAAGATAGTGGAGCAATGGCTCAAAATGCTTGGGTGAAGATTACTGATAAATGGTATTATGCCACAGATTCAGGAAAAATCCTTCGTAATAAATGGGAAAAAATTAAGGGCACATGGTACTATTTTAACAATGATGGTGTGATGGCCAGTAATCAGTGGAAAGATGCTTACTATCTAAAAGATAGTGGAGCAATGGCTGAAAAAGAATGGATTTTTGATGAATCTTATAATAGCTGGTTTTACCTCAAATCAGGTGGTGCTTATGCTTCACGTGAATGGATTGGTGCTTATTATCTCAAATCTGGTGGTTATATGGCCAAGAATGAATGGATTTTTGATTCTAACTACAATGCATGGTACTACCTGAAAGAAGATGGAAGCTATGTTACTGGTGGTTTTAACATCAAAAATAAGGAGTACTTCTTCCAGAGTGATGGAAAGTGGATTCAAAGCCCCAAATATTTTAAGGTTAAACCAATCACAGCATATATTTATAGTGAATCAGGAGATATTTTGAGCTATGTCAATCAGGGAAGTATTGTGACCTATGATAGCTCTAAAACCAAGGTTAATCGCCTAGCTGTTTCAATTTCAGGATTATCCGGTTATATGAATCAAAGCGATTTGACTTTAGTTGATGAAGGAAGTGAGTTTATTCCTCACTATACTACTGACGGAAGATTCCTATATCATGAACTTTCTCCATACACTAGTATTCGGGTAGCTCCACATACTTCAGCTATGAAAATTGGTAAGAAGTATTATTCAAAGGATGGAGAACATTTCGATGGGTTTACTATCAAAAATCGTTTCCTTTTCAAGAATTTAACTGAACCAACCAACTATAGTGCGGATGAATTAAATAGAGTTTATTCTATTATGAATATCCGAAACAGTCGTCTTGCCGGTAAAGGAGCAATTTTTAAAGAAGCTGAAAAACGTTACGGTGTCAATGCTCTTTATTTAATGGCTCACAGTGCGCTAGAAAGTGCTTGGGGACGTAGCCAAATTGCTAATGATAAAAATAACTTCTTCGGAATAGCTGCTTACGATACCAGTCCCTATGATTCAGCTAAGAAATTTGATGATGTAGATAAAGGAATTCTTGGTGCGGCCAAGTGGATTCGTGAGAACTATATTGACCGTGGAAGAGATCACCTTGGAAATAAAGCGACAGGAATGAATGTACGCTATGCATCAGATCCGTACTGGGGTGAAAAAATAGCTAGTATCATGATGAATATCAATAGTCGACTTGGTGGAAAAGATTAAAAGATAAGGAACGATAACTGCTGAAAAGTAGTTGTCGTTTTTTTCTTTAACTATTATGCTTTACAAACTAGTGTGAAAGTGGTATATTATAGATGAAGCTACTAGTAGGTATTACAGAATAGATTAGAAGGGAGAAGGAATGAAGGAAACTCAACTATTAAAAGGTGTTCTTGAAGGTTGTGTCTTGGATATGATTGGTCAAAAAGAGCGGTATGGTTATGAGTTGGTTCAGACTTTGCGAGAGGCTGGATTTGATACTATCGTTCCAGGAACTATTTATCCTTTGTTGCAAAAGTTAGAAAAAAATCAATGGATAAGAGGCGACATGCGTCCGTCTCCAGATGGTCCAGATCGGAAGTATTTTTCGTTAACCAAAGAAGGAGAAGAGCGTGTCTCGGTCTTTTGGCAACAATGGGACGATTTGAGTCAAAAAGTAGAAGGGATTAAGAAGGGGGGAAAACCATGAAGAAAATAAAGTATTATGAAGAAACAAGCGCTTTGTTGCATCAGTTTTCTGAGGAGAATCAGCAGTATTTTGAGGAACTGTGGGATAGTTTTAATCTTGCTGGATTTCTCTATGATGAGGACTATCTCAGAGAGCAGATTTATTTGATGATGCTTGATTTCTCAGAAGCAGAACGAGATGGCATGAGTGCAGAAGATTATCTAGGTAAGAATCCTAAAAAAATAATGAAAGAGATGCTCAAGGAAGCACCTCGCAGTTCTATCAAAGAGTCCCTTTTGACGCCAATTCTTGTTTTAGCAGTATTACGCTACTATCAACTATTAGGTGATTTTTCTAAAGGTCCTCTCTTAACAGTCAATTTGCTTACGTTTTTAGGCCAACTTCTTCTTTTTCTGGTCGGATTTGGGCTTGTGGCTACAATTTTACGAAGAAGTTTAGTCCAAGATTCTCCTAAAATGAAAATTGGTACCTATATTGTCGTTGGGATTCTTGTTCTGCTAGTTGTTCTGGGATATGTAGGAATGGCAAGCTTCATACAAGAAGGAGCCTTTTATCTTCCTGCTCCCTGGGATAGTTTGTCTGTCTTTACGATTTCCCTAGTCATCAGTATTTGGAATTGGAAAGAACCGATTTTTCGTCCATTTGTTAGTATGATTGTTGCCCATCTTGTTGTAGGCTCTCTGCTTCGTTACTATGAGTGGATGGGAATTTCAAATGTTTTCCTTACAAAAGTTATTCCTTTAGCTGTCCTCTTTATTGGAATCTTTGTCTTGTTCCGTGGATTTAAGAAGATAAAATGGAGTGAAATATAGTCAAAAAGCCGTTGCAAAGCGGTTTTTTGTTATAATTAATTGAAGAATGTAGAATCAAAGGAGAAAAATTTGATGAGATACATAACTCTTGGTCAAGATGACAAAGAATTATCAGAAATTGTTCTCGGAATGATGAGAATAGAAGATAAGTCTGTAAAAGAAGTTGAAGAGCTTGTAGAAACAGCACTTTCTGTTGGAATCAATGCTTTCGACTTGGCTGATATATATGGTCGTGGTCGTTGTGAAGAACTGTTAGGTCTTCTCCTAAAAAATCGTCCAGATTTAAGAGAAGAGATGTGGATTCAGTCCAAATGTGGCATTCGCATTGAAGAATTTACCTATTTTGATTTTTCTAAGGACTATATTATAAAATCAGTTGACGGAATTTTGCAAAGATTGAAGATTGATCATCTAGATAGCTTGCTCCTTCATCGACCAGATGCTTTGATGGAATCTGACCAAGTAGCAGAAGCCTTTGATCTCCTTTATAAACAAGGTAAGGTTCGAAATTTTGGAGTTTCTAATCAAAATCCTATGATGATGGAGTTACTTAAAAAAGATATCAAGCAGCCGTTAGCTGTTAATCAGCTACAATTGAGTGCGGCTTTTACTCCAGGATTCGAATCAGGTTTTCATGTTAATATGGAAGATAGTCAAGCAGCTATGCGAGATGGCAGCATTTTTGAATATTGCAAATTACACGATGTGGTTATTCAAGCATGGTCTGTCTTACAATTCGGGTATTTTAAAGGGAATTTTGTTGGCAATGAGAAATTTCAAGCTTTAAATCAAGTACTTGATCGTTTAGCTATTAAATATGGAGTAACCTCTTCAACTATTGCCATTTCTTGGATATTGCGTTATCCAGCAAAAATGCAGGCAGTTGTAGGTACCACAAATCCTAAGCACTTGAGAGAAGTTAGCCAAGCGGGAAACTTTAACTTAACAAGAAAAGAATGGTATGAAATTTATCTTGCTGCAGGGAATAATTTGCCGTAAGTAGAAGCAGATGTAAATAAATTACAGTCAAAAAGCCGTTGCAAAGCGGTTTTTTGTTATAATGAAGGGGAGAATTATTGATATTAAAGGAGAAAAACATGACATTTGAAGAAATTCTACCTGGATTAAAGGCTAAGAAAAAATATGTACGAACTGGTTGGGGAGGTGCTGAAAACTATGTCCAACTTTTTGACACCATTGAACAAAACGGGGTTGCACTTGAAGTGACACCTTATTTCCTAATCAACGTGTCTGGAGAAGGAGAAGGTTTTTCCATGTGGAGTCCGACACCTTGTGATGTTTTGGCGACGGATTGGGTAGAAGTGAATGACTAAACGTGTATTGATTACAGGAGTGAGTTCAGGGATTGGTCTGGCTCAAGCTCGCCTTTTTTTAGAGAAGGACTATCAAGTTTATGGAGTTGACCAAGGTGAAAATCCACTCTTAGAGGGTGATTTCCACTTTTTACAGAGAGATTTGACCTTGGACTTGGAACCTATTTTTGACTGGTGTCCTAAGGTGGATGTTTTGTGCAATACTGCTGGAGTTTTGGATGCTTATAAACCCCTATTGGAACAGACAGCGCAGGAAATTCAAGAAATTTTTGAAATCAACTATGTGACTCCTGTTGAGTTGACTCGCTACTATTTGACTCAAATGTTGGAAAATAAAAAGGGGATCATTATCAATATGTGTTCTATCGCTTCTAGCCTAGCAGGCGGTGGTGGTCATGCCTATACTTCCTCTAAGCATGCTTTGGCTGGATTTACCAAGCAGTTGTCTCTAGACTATGCTGAAGCTGGAATTCAGGTCTTTGGAATTGCTCCAGGAGCAGTCAAGACGGGTATGACTGCTGCCGACTTTGAACCAGGTGGCTTAGCAGACTGGGTGGCGAGTGAAACACCAATCAAGCGCTGGATTGAGCCAGAAGAAGTGGCAGAAGTCAGTCTCTTTTTGGCCAGTGGAAAGGCCTCTGCCATGCAGGGTCAAATTCTGACAATAGATGGTGGCTGGTCTTTGAAGTAGGAGGAGTTGGATGGATATTCAAGAGATAACAGAAGAAAATGCATCGCCATTGGTCTTGAAGGTTAAGTCTGAATTATTAGGATTTCCAGAATTGGACAAGACCTTGTAAATGAATTGGAAGGTGAAGTAGGGGAATAATGGAACTATTTAAAACATGGAAGAAAAATATGGTTCTCTATGGTCTTAAATCTCAAATCGGAACTGTCTACCGAAACAGTGATAGGACAACAAGCTTTTATGATGTTGGGAATTTTCTATACCTAGCAGGGGAGTTGGATTCCAGATTTTGGGAAGATTTTGTTAGGAAATATGGTTTAGATTATAAGATTATTATTTCAGAAAATACCAATTGGCAAGATTTTCTGCATCGGAAAGTGGGGTTAAAGTCTTTTACTCGCTATTCTTTTAAAGATAAGGCAAATTTTCAAGTTGAATTTCTAAATAATCTAGTTAGTCAGTTAGAGGAAGATTACAATATTGTGCCTATTGATAATCATATTTATAACTGCTTTTCTGAGGAAGAATGGTCACAAGATTTACAGGGGGATTTTGAGTCCTATCAGGATTTTGTTTTAAAAGGTGGATTTGGCTTTGTGATTCTTAAAAATAATGAACTGATTGCTGGGATTTCCTCAGGGTTAGTTTACCGTGGAGCAGTTGAAGTGGAAGTTGCAACTAGACCAAACGAACAAGGAAATGGATTTGCTAAAAAACTTGGTGCTGCAATGATTCTAGAGAGTTTAAATAGAGATATGTTTCCTATTTGGGATGCTCATAACGAGGCTTCCAAAAAAGTAGCAGAATTTTTAGGATATGAGTTAGTTGAACCTTATGAAGCTTTTGAACTAGAGGAAAGTTTCATATAATGATAATGATATCTGATATTGTATCTTTTAAGACGAGGTGAATGATGAAAAACCAACTTGCTCTTAGTGGCGAAAAACTTGATGAAAAAGTTTACCCACAACTATTTCACCACATTGGAATGATTCGTGGGGAGTATTTGTCGAGAGAGATCAACCAAAACATCCTGTTACCAAGTTGTCAGGAATTTGTAAAAGATTATCTAGAGACTATCTGCTCCCTGTACTCAGATGAAGAAGTTTGGTATCGTTTTTCTGAATTAACAAATACAGAAGCTAATTGTCTAAAGGGGACTACAGAGTATTTTGATGAAAATCATCCCTTATTTGGATATAGAGGAACTAGGCGTTTGCTGGCGTGTCCGGATGAATTTCAGGCTGAAGCATATGTCGTTACAGAAGTTTATCAAAACAATCCCAATCTATCTGTTATCTTTCCTTTTGTCAATGATGCCGACCAATTAAAACAAGCTATTACAGTATTGCGCCAGCATGGTTTCACTGGAAAAATTGGAACGATGATTGAATTACCGTCAGCGTATTTTGACTTATCTAGTATACTGGAAACGGGTATTTCAAAAATTGTAGTTGGAATGAATGATTTGACTTCTTTTATTTTTGCGACTGTTAGAAACAGTCAATGGCATGATATGGAGAATCCAATTATGTTGGATATTTTGAGACAGATGCAGGATAAAGCAAGGATTAAAAATATTGACTTTGCTGTAGCAGGTTATCTGAATGATTCTTTCATACAAAAAATGAATCAGTTGGGTATCGAATGCATTCTCCATTACAGCTCTATTCCAGAGATATTTGATTTAGAAATTGGCTATCCAGACCATCTCAAACATATAAAAGAAGAAAGTAAGAAATTACAAAGGAGCGCCCATGACACCGCAAGAAATGTGGAATGCCTACAAGAAAATTAACCCCTCTATAGGAGATGAAATCGATGCTTGGGCTTTTGGAGTGGAACCAGACCTTTTAGCAGATTTGGTTTTAAGAGGCGAAAAGACTGCAACAGCTTCAGCCTACGACCTCTATGCACTAGAAGCCGAGTCTCTTCCTCAAGAAGGAACTTTTGATGTCATTTTAGATAGTCAAAATCAGGCTGTCTGTATTGTCGAAATTACAAAGGTTTCTGTCCAGCCCTTCAATCAAGTTTCTGCTCAACATGCCTATAAGGAAGGTGAGGGAGACAAATCACTTACCTATTGGCGTCAGGTTCATGAGGATTTTTTCACAGACTGTTTGGGTGAAGCAGGACTGACTTTTACACCTGAAAGCAAGGTTGTTTTAGAAGAATTTCGCAAGGTCTACCCACTGTAGACTGTTAGACGGAAGAAAGTTTTGGAAATCGCCGTCCAATCCTTTTTTCTCCAGCAAAACATGATATAATAAGTTTGTTTGAAGAAGAGCAGCAGCTCTTAAACTTAGAATAGGAGAAAATTATGCAAGCAGTTGAACATTTTATTAAGCAATTTGTTCCTGAACATTATGATTTATTTTTAGACTTGAGTCGTGAGACCAAGACGTTTTCAGGGAAAGTGACCATCACTGGGCAAGCACAGAGTGACAGCATTTCCCTTCATCAAAAAGACTTGGAAATCGCTTCTGTAGAAGTTGCAGGGGAAGCTCGCCCATTTACAGTTGACCATGAAAATGAAGCCCTTCATATCGAATTGGCTGAGGCTGGTCAAGTTGACTTGGTTATTGCCTTTTCAGGAAAAATTACGGATAACATGACTGGGATTTACCCTTCTTATTACACAGTTGACGGAGTCAAGAAGGAAGTCTTGTCTACTCAGTTCGAGAGCCATTTTGCGCGTGAAGCCTTCCCATGTGTGGATGAGCCAGAAGCCAAAGCAACTTTTGACCTTTCTCTACGTTTTGACCAAGCAGAAGGTGAATTGGCCTTGTCTAACATGCCAGAAATCGATGTTGAAAACCGTAAGGAAACAGGTATCTGGAAGTTTGAGACAACACCTCGTATGTCCTCTTACTTGTTAGCCTTTGTTGCGGGTGATTTGCAAGGGGTAACGGCTAAAACTAAAAACGGTACCCTTGTAGGTGTTTACTCAACGAAAGCCCATCCACTATCTAACCTTGATTTCTCACTGGATATTGCTGTTCGCTCTATCGAGTTTTACGAAGATTACTATGGAGTTAAGTACCCAATCCCTCAATCTCTCCACATCGCCCTTCCTGACTTCTCAGCTGGAGCTATGGAAAACTGGGGTCTTGTGACCTACCGTGAAGTTTACTTGGTTGTGGATGAGAACTCTACCTTTGCCAGCCGTCAACAAGTTGCCCTTGTTGTGGCCCATGAATTGGCTCACCAATGGTTTGGTAACCTCGTTACTATGAAATGGTGGGATGACCTTTGGCTCAATGAAAGCTTTGCTAACATGATGGAATATGTCTGTGTGGATGCCATTGAGCCAAGCTGGAATATCTTTGAAGATTTCCAAACAGGTGGAGTGCCTCACGCTCTTGAACGCGATGCGACTGATGGAGTTCAGTCAGTTCACGTCGAAGTCAAACACCCAGATGAAATCAATACACTCTTTGACGGAGCTATCGTCTATGCCAAAGGAAGCCGTCTCATGCATATGCTTCGCCGTTGGCTCGGCGATGCCGATTTTGCTAAAGGTTTGCATGCCTACTTTGAAAAACATCAATACAGCAATACAATTGGTCGTGACCTTTGGGATGCTCTTGGTCAAGCGTCTGGACGTGATGTCGCAGCCTTCATGGATTCTTGGTTGGAACAGCCTGGTTACCCAGTTCTTACTGTCAAAGTTGAAAATGATGTCTTGAAGATTTCACAAAAACAATTCTTCATCGGTGAGCACGAGGATAAGAACCGTCTCTGGGTTGTGCCACTAAACAGCAACTGGAAAGGTTTACCTGATACACTTGAAACTGAAAGTATCGAAATCCCTGGCTACGCAGCTCTTCTTGCTGAAAACAAAACAGCACTTCGCCTCAACACAGAAAATACAGCTCACTACATTACAGACTATCAAGGAGACTTGTTAGATGCTGTTCTTGCTGACCTAGTTGAGCTTGATAACACAAGTAAACTGCAAATCGTCCAAGAACGTCGCTTGCTTGCTGAAGCAGGGCACATTTCTTATGCAGACTTGCTTCCAGTCCTTGATAAACTTGCTAAGGAAGAGTCTTACCTTGTGGTCTCAGCTGTTTCTCAAGTCATTTCTGCCCTTGAGCGCTTTATCGATGAAGGAACAGAAGCTGAAAGAGCCTTCAAAGCCTTGGTTGCTAAATTGGCTCGTCACAACTATGACCGTCTTGGTTTTGAAGCTAAAAACGGAGAATCAGATGAGGATGAGTTGGTTCGTCAGTTGGCTGTTTCTATGATGATTCGCTCAAATGATGCAGAAGCTAGTCAAGTCGCTAGCCAAATCTTCGCGGCTCACAAGGAGAATCTTGCAGGACTTCCAGCAGCTATTCGCTCACAAGTTCTGATCAATGAGATGAAACATCATGAGACTAAAGACTTGTTAGCACTTTATCTTGGCACTTATACTCACGCAACAGATGCTGTCTTTAAACGCCAGTTGGCAGCAGCTCTTGCCTATAGTAAAGATGCGGACAATATCCAAACCTTGATTGCTGCTTGGAAGGACAAATTTGTGGTGAAACCACAGGACTTGTCTGCTTGGTATTACCAATTCCTAGCTCACCAAGCAACTCAGGAAACAGCTTGGTCTTGGGCGCGTGAAAACTGGGCTTGGATTAAGGCAGCTCTTGGTGGAGATATGAGCTTTGATAGCTTTGTTATCCTTCCTGCACACGTATTTAAGACTCAGCAACGCTTGGCAGAGTACAAGGAATTCTTTGAACCGCAACTTTCTGACCTTGCTCTTAGCCGTAACATCGGTATGGGAATCAAGGAAATTGCAGCGCGTGTTGACTTGATTAACCGTGAAAAAGCTGCAGTGGAAGCAGTTGTTCTTCAATACGGAACTAACTAATTAAGACTAAATGACAATAAAACTCAGCTATCTCATGTAATACTCTTCGAAAATCAAATTCAAACCACGTCAGCGTCGCCTTACCGTACTCAAGTACAGCCTGCGGCTAGCTTCCTAGTTTGCTCTTTGATTTTCATTGAGTATAAAATGCAGAGAGTTGAGTTTTTTTTAAGGCAAATTTGGTATAATGGTTTTAATAAGGAGGAGTTTCTCATGATAAAAATCTTATTAGTTGAGGATGACCTAGGCCTGTCAAATTCAGTATTTGACTTTTTAGACGATTTTGCGGATGTCATGCAGGTTTTTGATGGAGAAGAAGGTCTCTACGAAGCTGAGAGTGGCGTCTATGACTTGATTTTGCTCGATTTGATGTTGCCAGAAAAAAATGGTTTCCAAGTCTTGAAAGAATTGCGTGAAAAAGGAATTACGACACCAGTTCTGATTATGACCGCCAAGGAAAGTTTGGATGACAAGGGACATGGATTTGAGCTAGGAGCAGATGATTATCTGACCAAACCTTTTTACCTAGAAGAACTTAAAATGCGGATTCAAGCCCTTCTCAAACGTTCAGGTAAGTTTAATGAAAACACCTTGACTTATGGAAATATTGTGGTTAATTTGTCAACCAATACCGTTAAAGTAGAAGATACTCCTGTCGAATTGCTGGGGAAAGAGTTCGATTTATTAGTTTATTTCCTTCAAAATCAAAATGTTATTTTGCCGAAGACTCAGATTTTTGACCGTCTATGGGGATTTGATAGTGATACAACGATTTCGGTTGTCGAAGTTTATGTTTCAAAAGTCCGTAAGAAATTAAAAGGAACCACTTTTGCAGAGAATTTGCAAACCTTGCGTAGTGTTGGGTATATTTTAAAAGATGTTCAGTAAACTAAAAAAAACATGGTATGCGGATGACTTTAGTTACTTTATCCGCAACTTTGGTGTCTTCACCCTGATTTTCTCTACCATGACTCTGATTATTTTGCAGGTCATGCATTCGAGTCTCTATACTTCGGTGGATGATACGCTCCATGGCTTGAGTAACAATCCTCAGGCAGTTATTCAGTTGGCAGTAAATAGGGCGACAGAAGAGATTAAAGATTTAGAGAATGCCGCTACAGATACTAGCAAGACTGAGATAAAACCCAATGTTAGTTCAAATACAGAGGTCATTCTCTTTGATAAGAATTTTACCCAACTCCTTTCTGGAAACCGATTTTTGGGATTGGATAAGATTAAGCTAGAGAAGAAAGAACTAGGCCATATCTATCAGATTCAGGTTTTTAATAGCTATGGACAGGAAGAAATCTATCGCATGATTTTGATGGAAACCAATATCAGTTCGGTTTCAACCAATATTAAGTATGCGGCTGTCTTGATTAATACCAGTCAGTTGGAGCAGGCAAGTCAAAAGCACGAGCAATTGATTGTGGTCGTGATGGCTAGTTTCTGGATTTTGTCTTTGCTTGCCAGTCTTTATCTAGCTCGAGTCAGTGTTCGGCCTCTGCTTGAGAGCATGCAGAAGCAGCAGTCCTTTGTGGAAAATGCCAGTCATGAGTTACGAACTCCACTTGCAGTTTTGCAAAATCGTTTAGAGACCCTTTTCCGGAAGCCAGAAGCTACCATTATGGATGTGAGTGAAAGCATTGCATCGAGTTTGGAAGAAGTCCGAAATATGCGTTTTTTGACGACAAACTTGCTGAATTTAGCTCGTAGAGATGATGGAATTAAGCCGGAACTTGCAGAAGTTCCAACTAGTTTTTTCAATACGACTTTCACAAACTATGAGATGATTGCTTCTGAAAATGACCGTGTCTTCCGTTTTGAAAATCGCATTCATAGAACGATTGTCACAGATCAGCTTCTTTTAAAACAACTGATGACCATCCTATTTGATAATGCTATCAAATATACTGAGGAGGATGGTGAAATTGATTTTATGATTTCAGCGACCGATCGCAATCTTTATTTGCTAGTTTCCGATAATGGAGTCGGTATCTCAGCAGAAGATAAGAAGAAAATTTTTGATCGTTTTTATCGAGTGGATAAGGCTAGAACCCGCCAAAAAGGTGGTTTTGGTTTAGGATTATCCTTAGCCAAGCAAATTGTAGATGCGCTAAAAGGAACCATTACTGTCAAAGATAATAAACCAAAGGGAACAATCTTTGAAGTGAAGATTGCCATCCACACACCATCGAAAAAGAAAAAATAAAAATATCGCTCCAGCTGGAGCGATATTTTGGATTTATCTTCTACGTTTTCGTTTGATAATAGACCGTTGAACTTTTAAAACAAGTAAGCTAGATCCGATTGCTGCGGCAAAGGCAAGAGCAGTTGATAATTTTAATGCTAAAAAGATAAAACTAAAGATAGCAATACAGATACAAAAAACAGCGATATTAACAAAAAATAGGATTTCCTTGAGATTGGCATCAGATTGCGCTTCAGGTGTATAATCTTGATAGCGAGGAACCTGTTGGCTTAATTCTTCTTGATAGTCTACCTCATAGGATTGTAATTTTCTTACGGGCATTATTCTCTCCTTAACAGTACATACCTATTTTATCATTTTTTCAGCAGAGAATTATTACAGAAAGGTTACAAAAAGAATAAAGTCCTTTTTCAAAATCACTTTTCTTGACACCATAATGTGAAAATGATAGGATGGATGGACACCAAATACTTATTAATATTCATAATTGCTTATATTAGCAAGGAAATAGAGCTACCAAATGATTCTTTTTTACGAAAATTTCTTTCCTTATTTTCTTGATTTTATTTAATTTGATTAGTGAGATTTGTTTTGAATACAGAGACAGATTTTCTGTCTCCTATTTTTATAGTAGTGGGGTGTCTAATCGATACCTCTTGGAAAAGTTAAAGGAGATAAGCATGTATCTTGCTATCAAAGAAATATTACAAAACAAACTTCGATATAGTTTGATTCTAACTACCATTTTTCTTATCGCTTTTATGGTCTTTTTTATAACCAGTCTAGCTCTTGGTCTTGTGCGAAACAACCGGGCAGCTATTGATAATTGGCAAGCGACGGGTGTAGTTTTATCTGACTACGCAAATGATAATTTGACAGCATCCTTTATTCCTGAAAAGGACTACAAGGATAAGAGTTCTAAAGAGGCAGCTCCACTGGGTTATATGTTCGCTGTGACCAATCTAGTCGATGATAGTGAAAAGGTCAATGTTTCCATCTTTGCTCAAGAGTGGGACGCTTTTATCTCTCCTAGTTTGACGGAGGGCCGTTATCCTGAAGGGGATGATGAGGTGGTCGTTGATCAGTCCTTTGAAAACTATGGAATGAAGTTGGGTGATGCCATTCAGCTCAATGGAAGCGAAGTAAGTTACAAGATTGTAGGGCTGACTAAAGGAAATAAGTTTTTTACTGAACCAGTTGTCTTTACGAGTTTGACAACTTATTGGACCTTACAAGGAACTTTAAAATCTAATAAATCCATCTCTGCCTTGGTATTGAAAAATGATATAGAAGTGGCTGGCGATGGACTGAAACAGATTTCTATTCCAAAAATGATATCGAAAATTCCTGGTTACACACCTCAGGTTAATGTATTTTCAGGGATGATTCTTGCTATGATTGTTATCACAGGCTTGATTGTGGGTATATTTGTTTATATCATTACGATACAAAAACTAGGACTTTATGGAATAATGCGGGCTCAGGGAATACAGATCAAAACCATTGTATGGTCTCTTTTCTGTCAAATCTTCTTCCTAGCTGGTATGGGGATTGCTTTAGCCTTGCTGGCTGTTGGAGGAGTGATTTTAGTCTTGCCAGCTACCTTCTTTTTCTACCCAAGTTGGTTAGCCTATTCTGTCCTAAGCTTGGTGATTTGTTTGATGGCCATGCTAGGTGGTGTCATTTCACTTCCACGCTTGCTAAAGGTGGACCCGATTACTGCGATTGCAGAATGATAAGGAGAATAGTATGACAGCATTGATTGAAATGACTCAAGTGACAAAAACTTACGGGGAAGGAAAGATGAAAGTCATAGCTCTACATGAGACGAATTTTCATCTAAATGCGGGAGAGTTCGTAGCTATCGTTGGGCCTTCAGGTTCTGGAAAGACAACCTTTCTAACGACTCTAGGACAACTTCAGGAAGCATCGAGTGGAAAGATTTTAGTTAAGGGGAAGGAAACAGGCAGTTTGACGGAGAAGGAGAAAACAGACCTCCGTTTTAGAGAGTTTGGCTTTATTCTTCAGGCTTCAAACTTAATTCCATTTCTTACGGTCAAGGAACAGCTGGATTTGATTGACAGACTAGATAAGGGAAAAAATAGTAAAAGTGATCGAAAAGAGCTCTTTGATTTGTTGGATTTGGAAAAAGTACAAGATCAGTATCCCAAGGCATTGTCAGGTGGAGAACGTCAACGAGCTGCGATTGCTAGAGCGCTTTATAACAATCCGAGCATCGTTCTTGCAGATGAGCCAACAGCTAGTCTTGATACAGAGCGGGCCTATCAAGTAACGGAGATGTTGGCTGCCATTGCCCACGAACAAGGTAGAGGAGTTGTCATGATTACACATGATACACGCCTTCTTGATAAGGTTGACCGTATTTATGTCATGAATGATGGTCACCTAGTTGAAGAAACACATGCATAAAAAGAGAGTGAACGGTGTTGGATACTGTTCACTTTTTAATTTCAAAATTTAAAAATAAGACTGACTTTTTGTAAAACTCCCAGTATTCATAGCTGATTTTCCAGAAATGTGGTATAATTTTTCTTATGGAAAAGATTATCATTACAGCAACTGCTGAAAGTATTGAACAAGTTGAACAACTGCTCGAAGCTGGCGTAGACCGGATCTATGTCGGTGAGAAAGATTTTGGCCTTCGTCTGCCAACGACCTTTAGTTATGACGAATTGCGTGAAATCGCTAATCTGGTGCATGATACTGGTAAGGAATTGATCGTTGCGGTTAACGCCCTCATGCACCAAGATATGATGGACCGTATCAAGCCTTTCTTAGATTTCTTGGAAGAAATCAAGACAGACTACATTACGATTGGGGATGCAGGTGTCTTTTATGTGGTCAATCGCGATGGTTATTCATTTAAGACAATCTACGATGCTTCGACTATGGTAACTAGCAGTCGCCAGATTAACTTCTGGGGACAAAAGGCTGGCGCATCTGAGGCTGTTTTGGCGCGTGAAATTCCATCAGCTGAACTCTTCAAAATGCCAGAGATTTTGGAAATTCCTGCTGAAGTTTTGGTTTACGGTGCAAGTGTTATTCACCATTCTAAACGTCCACTCTTGCAAAACTACTATAACTTTACGCATATCGATGATGAAAAAACGCGTAAACGTGACCTCTTCTTGGCAGAGCCAAGTGATCCTGAAAGCCACTATTCCATTTTTGAAGACAATCATGGTACTCACATCTTTGCCAATAATGATCTTGATTTGATGACCAAATTGACAGAATTGGTTGAGCATGGTTTCACTCACTGGAAATTAGAAGGTCTCTATACACCTGGTCAAAACTTTGTTGAAATTGCAAAACTCTTTATCCAAGCGCGTAGCTTGATCCAAGAGGGCAACTTTAGCCATGACCAAGCCTTCTTGCTAGATGAAGAAGTTCGCAAGTTACACCCTAAAAACCGTTTCCTTGATACAGGATTTTATGACTACGATCCTGATATGGTAAAATAGGACATCAAAACCCGAAATAAAAATGTTCGGGTTTTTCTAGTGTATCCATGAAATAAAAAGTGATACATGTTATAATAAAGTTAGCTCTTTAATGGAGGTGTTTGAGTGGAAAATCTGAAAAAAATGGCAGGTATCAAGGCTGCTGAGTTTGTCAATGATGGCATGGTAGTCGGACTGGGTACTGGTTCTACTGCCTATTATTTCGTAGAAGAAATCGGTCGTCGTATCAAGGAAGAAGGACTGCAAATTACAGCTGTAACGACTTCTAGCGTGACCAGTAAACAGGCTGAAGGGCTAAATATCCCGCTCAAGTCTATTGACCAAGTAGACTTGGTTGATGTGACGGTTGATGGGGCGGATGAAGTGGATAGCCAGTTTAATGGAATCAAAGGCGGTGGTGGTGCCCTTCTCATGGAGAAGGTTGTGGCAACGCCCTCAAAAGAATATATTTGGGTTGTTGATGAAAGCAAGCTAGTCGAGAAACTGGGTGCTTTTAAATTGCCAGTGGAAGTGGTCCAGTATGGTGCAGAACAGGTCTTCCGTCGTTTTGAGCGAGCTGGCTACAAACCGAGTTTCCGTGAAAAAGACGGCCAACGTTTTGTGACCGATATGGAGAACTTTATCATTGACCTAGCCTTGGATGTCATCGAAGATCCAATTACTTTCGGGCAAGAATTGGACCATATCGTTGGTGTCGTAGAGCACGGCTTATTCAACCAAATGGTGGATAAGGTAATCGTTGCTGGACGAGACGGGGTTCAGATTTTAACTTCAACAAAAACAAGATAACTAAAATAATAAGGAGATACAGTATGTCAAAATTTAATCGTATTCACTTGGTTGTACTGGATTCTGTGGGAATCGGTGCTGCACCAGATGCCAATAACTTTGTCAATGCAGGGGTTCCAGACGGAGCTTCGGACACACTGGGACACATTTCAAAAACAGTTGGTTTGAATGTGCCAAACATGGCTAAAATCGGTCTAGGAAATATTCCTCGCGAAACTCCTCTGAAGACTGTTCCAGCTGAAAGCAATCCAACAGGATATGCAACAAAATTGGAAGAAGTATCCCTTGGTAAGGATACTATGACTGGACACTGGGAAATCATGGGACTCAACATTACTGAGCCCTTCGATACTTTCTGGAACGGATTCCCAGAGGAAATTCTGACAAAAATCGAAGAATTTTCAGGGCGCAAGGTCATTCGTGAGGCCAACAAACCTTACTCAGGTACAGCTGTTATCGATGATTTCGGACCTCGTCAGATGGAAACTGGAGAGTTGATTATCTATACCTCAGCTGACCCTGTTTTGCAGATTGCTGCCCACGAAGACATCATTCCTTTGGATGAATTGTACCGTATCTGTGAATATGCTCGTTCGATTACCCTTGAGCGTCCTGCCCTCCTTGGTCGTATCATTGCTCGTCCATATGTTGGTGAGCTAGGAAACTTCACCCGTACAGCTAACCGTCGTGACTTGGCCGTATCTCCATTTGCACCGACTGTATTGGATAAATTGAACGAAGCTGGTATCGATACTTACGCTGTTGGTAAAATCAACGATATCTTTAACGGTGCTGGTATTAATCATGACATGGGTCACAACAAGTCAAACAGCCACGGAATTGATACACTATTGAAGACCATGGGCCTTGCTGAGTTTGAAAAAGGATTCTCTTTCACAAACTTGGTTGACTTTGATGCCCTTTACGGTCATCGACGCAATGCTCACGGTTACCGTGATTGCTTGCATGAGTTTGATGAACACTTACCTGAAATTATCGCAGCTATGAGAGAGAATGATCTTCTCTTGATTACTGCGGACCATGGAAATGACCCAACTTACGCAGGAACAGACCACACTCGTGAATATATTCCATTGTTGGCCTACAGCCCTGCCTTTAAAGGAAATGGTGTTATTCCAGTCGGACATTTTGCAGATATCTCAGCGACTGTTGCCGATAACTTTGGTGTAGAAACTGCCATGATTGGGGAAAGTTTCTTAGATAAATTGGTATAAGATGACGCGCTATGCTTTGCTGGTGAGAGGTATCAATGTTGGTGGCAAGAATAAGGTCGTCATGGCGCAACTTCGTCAAGAACTGACAGAGTTGGGACTGGAAAAAGTTGAGACCTACATCAACAGTGGCAATATCTTCTTTACTTCGACAATCCCTAAAGCCCGGTTGATTGAAAAGATAAAGGCTTTCTTTGAAGTCCATTATCTATTTATTCAGAGCTTTTCTTTGCTGAGTCAGGAAGATTATGAAGAAGAGCTGAATAATCTGCCAGATTGGTGGACCAAAGACCTAGCTCGAAAAGATGTGCTCTTCTACACGGAGAGCTTGAATGTGGATCAAGTCATCGAGAAAGTTGAAAGTTTGGAACTGAAAGATGAAGTGGTTCATTTTGGAAGACATGGGATTTTCTGGGGGAAATTTTCTGAAGAATCCTACTATGCAACTGCCTATCACAAGCACCTACTCAAGATGCCTTTCTATCGCTATATTACCATTCGCAATGCCAAAACCTTTGACAAAATCGGTCAAATGCTAAAAAATAATAAAGGAGACATACAATGACATTTTTAGATAAAATCAATGAAACAGCTGCTTTCCTGAAAGAAAAGGGAATCCAAGCGCCTGAGTTTGGTTTAATCCTTGGATCAGGCCTTGGAGAATTGGCAGAAGAAATCGAAAATCCAGTTGTAGTAGACTATGCTGATATTCCAAACTGGGGTCGTTCAACAGTAGTTGGTCACGCTGGTAAATTGGTATATGGTGAACTGGCAGGGCGCAAGGTCTTGGCTCTTCAAGGTCGCTTTCATTTCTACGAAGGCAATCCTCTGGAAGTCGTGACTTTCCCAGTTCGTGTCATGAAAGTTCTCGGATGTGAAGGTGTCATTGTAACCAATGCAGCTGGTGGTATCGGATATGGTCCGGGTACCTTGATGGCTATCTCTGACCATATCAACATGACGGGGCAAAACCCATTGATGGGTGAGAACTTGGATGACTTTGGTCCACGTTTCCCAGATATGTCTAAAGCCTACACTCCAGAATATCGTGCTACTGCCCATGAAGTGGCTAAAAAACTTGGTATCAAGCTTGATGAAGGTGTCTATATCGGTGTAACTGGTCCAACTTATGAAACACCAGCAGAAATTCGTGCCTATAAGACATTGGGAGCGGATGCAGTTGGTATGTCTACTGTTCCTGAAGTGATTGTGGCAGCCCACTCTGGCTTGAAAGTTCTAGGAATTTCATGTATTACTAACTTTGCCGCTGGTTTCCAAGAAGAACTCAACCACGAGGAAGTTGTGGAAGTGACTGAACGTGTCAAAGGTGACTTCAAAGGCTTGCTGAAAGCGATTCTTGCAGAATTGTAATCATGTTAAAGGACTTGAGGAGATTTTTTCGAAAGATTCCTTATAATTTTAGATTATTCCTAGCAGTAATTCTACAAGGAATAGTTTCGGGTTTATCTGGTATTTTTCTCCATTATCTTTTAGAGATAGTAGAGAGTCTAGCTTTTGGTCAATCAGAGAATCATAGTGGATTTTTGACAGATGGAGTTTCCTCGTTACGGATAGGATTAAGTTTAATAATCGTGGGTCTTAGCTCGTCTCTGGTCTGGTATTTCTTACAAAAAAAATCACAGATTTTTTCCATAAAAGCACAGATGAAGGATGAGACTTCACAATACAAGCTTCATTTTTTAAGACAGCTATTTCATTCAATTTGGCAGATTATTGCAGTTGGCGGGGGAGCGCCTATTGGCAAAGAAGCTGCGCCACGAGAGATTGGAACTCTATTTGCAGGACAAATTGTAAAAATATGTTTTCTCTCTAAGAAGGATCAAATCTTTCTCCTTGCTTGTGGTGCTGGTGCTGGTTTAGCGGCTGTTTATCAGGTTCCATTAACAAGTGTCTTCTTTGTTTTTGAAACCCTAGGAATTGCTCTATCTATTAAACGATTTGTCTTAGTCGGTTTGACTACCTATGTCTCAACCCATATAGCAGGCTTGGTTATTTCAGATCAGGCTCTCTACCAGATTCCAGCGATAACATGGTCATTAAAGGAAATATGGATTATTCCCTTATTACTTCTTTTCTTAACCCCACTAGCTTGGCTTTTTGGTCGCTTAAGTAAGGCAGCGTCTTCAAACAGAATAAAAGATAAACGAATACTTCTCACATTGCCCTCAGCTTTTCTTTTTCTTGTTGGTCTTGCAAGTTCCTTTCCACATTTACTTGGCAATGGACGCATGATGGCTCAGGAAATTTTAAATGGTAGCAGTGGTCAAACAGTGCTTCTCATGTTTTTCCTAAAAGCAGTGGTAGTTCTTATTATCCTTTGGGCAGGGGCCTATGGTGGTACTCTTACGCCATCTTTTGCTTTGGGGATGGCTGGAGCTGCTCTCTTGGGAATGATTCTAGGTTTGGACAGTCAGCCAACCGTTTTACTTTTGGGATCGGTTTGCTTTTTGTCTGTGACCTTGAGGGCGCCCATTTCTGCAACCGGATTAGTAATCGGTTTCACTGGGCTAGCTTTGGATTCTCTTCCGTATCTCTTAGTAACAGCTGTTTTAGCCTATGAATTTGCAAAAATGTTAGACCGCTTTCCTTGGGCTAGCATACTGTGTCAGAAGTCAAAGAATAAAGTAATAAGATAGAGAACGACCGTTTCTTCTAATCAAAGATTTATCTTAAAAGATTAAAAACTATTGTCAATTTATCAATAACTGTTTGAAATAAAAAAGAAGTAGGCTTATCGGAGTTATGATTGAATACGATTGTTCCTAGCTATAAAATAAAAATGAGAAAGAAAAGTAGAGCGTGTGTTCTAATTTGGACATAAGTGGAAAACTTTTCATAACAATAAAAGAAAGGATGGGTTAACTGTATTCATTGAACTGAATACAGGCGGAGAACTGTGTAAAAAAGATAAACTGTCTAGCATCTGAGATGCTTCGTCAGTTTCCTATTTTTACTTTGTTCTCTGTCGCTATCCTGAATATAAAAAAAGAAAGGTAGAGTGAGGTGTTCTAATTTGAACACGAGCGGAAAACTCGGAAAATAGATAATCTGACTGAGAAATCAGGATTTCTCGTCAGATTCCTAATTTTCAGTCGTTTTCTTGTCGCTCTTTGTATCATAAATTATGTCTATCCATATTGCTGCTCAGCAGGGTGAAATTGCTGATAAAATTCTTCTTCCTGGGGATCCTCTTCGTGCTAAGTTTATTGCGGAGAATTTCCTTGAAGATGCTGTTTGTTTTAACGAAGTGCGTAACATGTTTGGTTACACTGGTACTTACAAGGGCTATCGTGTATCTGTCATGGGAACTGGGATGGGAATGCCATCTATTTCGATTTATGCGCGTGAGTTAATTGTTGACTACGGTGTGAAGAAATTGATCCGTGTGGGAACTGCAGGTTCTTTGAATGAAGATGTTCATGTTCGTGAATTGGTTTTGGCGCAGGCAGCTGCAACCAACTCAAACATTGTCCGTAATGACTGGCCACAGTATGATTTCCCACAAATCGCTAGCTTTGATTTGCTTGATAAGGCATACCATATTGCTAAAGAACTTGGTATGACAACCCACGTTGGGAACGTTTTGTCATCTGATGTCTTTTACTCAAACTACTTTGAAAAGAATATCGAGCTTGGTAAATGGGGAGTCAAGGCTGTGGAAATGGAAGCGGCAGCTCTCTACTATTTGGCAGCCCAACATCATGTTGACGCCCTTGCTATCATGACTATCTCTGATAGTTTAGTCAATCCAGATGAGGACACAACTGCAGAAGAACGCCAAAATACCTTCACAGATATGATGAAGGTTGGTTTGGAAACCTTGATTGCAGAGTAAAATGTAAAAGAAAATCCTGATTTCAAGTAAAATCAGGATTTTTTCATGGATGCGATTTTTTCTGGGTCTGGTGTGACACGGAGGGTCTTTTGTCCTGTGTAAGTGACAAAGCCTGGTTTTCCGCCAGTTGGTTTGTTGAGTTTCTTGACTTCAATCATATCTACCTGCACCAGATTTGACAGGCGACCTTGAGAGAAGTAGGCGGCTAGTTCTGCCGCGTCTGTCTTGACTTCATCGGATGGGTCAAGATTGCCTGAGATGACAACATGGCTTCCAGGAATGTCCTTGGCATGGAACCAAAGTTCCTCCTTGCGGGCCATTTTAAAGGTTAGCTCCTCATTTTGCAGGTTATTGCGACCGACATAGATGATGGTTTTGCCATCGCTTGCTAGATATTGTTCTGGTTTTTTGCGTTTCTGGATTTTCTCCCGTTGTCTTCTGCGGATAAAACCTGTTTGGATCAATTCTTCACGGATTTCAGCGATTTCTTCTAGTCCAGCTTGGTTGAGGACGGTTTCTACACTTTCCAGATAGAGAATGGTTGCCTTGGTTTCCTCAATCAGCTCAGTCAAGTATTTGACAGCTTCTTTGAGTTTCTGATACCGTTTAAAATAGCGTTGGGCATTCTGGTTGGGAGTCAAGGCCTTATCAAGCGCAATTGTGATAGGTTGATTAGTATAGTAGTTGTCTAGGATAACCTGATCTTGGTCATTAGGAACTTGATGGAGGAAGGTTGTCAGTAATTCCCCCTTTTGACGAAATTCTTCAGCGTTGTCTGTCGCCAGTAACTCTTTTTCTTGTTTTTTAAGCTTATGACGATTTTTTTGAAGTTCATTTTCAACACGACGAATCAGTTCACTGGCTTGCTGTTTTACGCGGTCGCGCTCAGCCTTATCCTTATAGTAGGTGTCCAACAAATCAGAAAGACTGGCAAAAGGCTCTCCCACCTGATTTGCAAAAGGAACTGGGCTGAAGGAAGTCTCAGTCAAGCATGGCTTGGTTTCTTGATTGAAAAAGTTTCGGAAAGTGGAAAGTTTTTCACTAACCAGTATCCTTTCCAATTCATTTGCCGTATCGCGTCCCAGACCTTGAAAGAGGCTTTGAAGATTTTTAGCTGTCGTTTCCTGTGTTTGCAGGATTTCAAAAAGTTTCTCGTCCTTGATTGTAAAAGGATTGAGAGCTTCCGTACTTGGCGGAGCGATATAGGTCGATCCAGGAAGCAAGGTGCGGTAGCTATTTTGTGAAAAGCCAACATGTTTGATAACTTCGAGGATTTTATGACTGCTTTTATCGACCAGTAGAATATTACTGTGTTTCCCCATAATTTCGATAATCAAGGTAGCCTGAATATGGTCCCCAATCTCGTTTTTATTAGAAACCGTAATTTCCACAATACGGTCATTTTCCACTTGCTCAATCGACTCAATCAGGGCACCCTGCAAATATTTTCTTAAAACCATGATAAAGGTAGAAGGCTGGGCTGGGTTTTCAAAAGTTGTTTGGGTCAGCTGAATGCGTCCAAAAACTGGATGGGCAGAAAGGAGCAGGCGATGACTTTGGCGATTGCTACGGATTTGCAAGACCAACTCTTGTTCAAAAGGTTGATTGATTTTCTGAATGCGACCATTCACTAATTCTCTTCGCAATTCCTCAACCATGTGGTGTAAAAAAAATCCGTCAAATGACATCGTTCTCTCCTTGTGATTGTATTCCATAGTATTATATCAAAAAGGTAGAATAAAATCATGGAAATGTGGTATAATAAAGCCAAGTAAAGAGAAACGAGAAGCACATGTATATTGAAATGGTAGATGAAACTGGTCAAGTTTCAAAAGAAATGTTGCAACAAACCCAAGAGATTTTGGAATTTGCAGCCCAAAAATTAGGAAAAGAAGACAAGGAGATGGCAGTTACCTTTGTGACCAATGAGCGTAGTCATGAACTCAATCTGGAGTACCGTGACACCGACCGTCCGACAGATGTCATCAGCCTTGAATATAAACCAGAGTTGGAAATTGCCTTTGACGAAGAAGATTTGCTTGAAAATCCAGAATTAGCAGAGATGATGTCTGAGTTTGATGCCTATATTGGGGAATTGTTCATCTCTATTGATAAGGCTCATGAGCAGGCTGAGGAATATGGCCACAGCTTTGAGCGTGAGATGGGCTTCTTGGCAGTACACGGCTTTTTACATATTAACGGCTATGATCACTACACTCCGGAAGAAGAAGCGGAGATGTTCGGTTTACAAGAAGAAATTTTGACAGCCTATGGACTCACAAGACAATAAACGAAAATGGAAAAATCGTGACCTGATATCCAGTTTAGAATTTGCTCTTACAGGAATTTTTACTGCCATAAAGGAAGAACGCAATATGCGAAAACATGCGGTGACGGCTCTCGTGGTCATCCTCGCAGGTTTTGTTTTTCAGGTGTCACGAATCGAATGGCTCTTTCTCCTATTGAGCATTTTTTTGGTAGTAGCCTTTGAAATTATCAATTCTGCTATCGAGAATGTGGTGGATTTGGCCAGTCACTATCACTTTTCTATGCTGGCTAAAAATGCCAAGGATATGGCGGCTGGTGCGGTATTAGTGGTCTCTCTTTTCGCAGCCTTAACAGGCGCATTGATTTTTCTCCCACGAATCTGGGATTTATTATTTTAAACAGTAAGAGGAAATTATGACTTTTAAATCAGGCTTTGTAGCCATTTTAGGACGTCCCAATGTTGGGAAGTCAACCTTTTTAAACCACGTCATGGGGCAAAAGATTGCCATCATGAGTGACAAGGCGCAGACAACGCGCAACAAAATCATGGGAATTTACACGACTGATAAGGAACAAATCGTCTTTATCGACACACCAGGGATTCACAAGCCTAAAACAGCTCTTGGAGATTTTATGGTTGAGTCTGCCTACAGTACCCTTCGTGAAGTGGATACAGTTCTTTTCATGGTACCTGCTGATGAAGCGCGTGGTAAAGGGGACGACATGATTATCGAGCGTCTCAAGACTGCCAAGGTTCCTGTGATTTTGGTGGTGAACAAGATCGATAAGGTTCACCCAGACCAGCTTTTGTCTCAGATTGATGATTTCCGTAACCAAATGGAATTTAAGGAGATTGTCCCTATCTCAGCCCTTCAGGGAAATAACGTATCTCGTTTAGTGGATATTTTGAGTGAAAATCTGGACGAAGGTTTCCAATATTTCCCAGCTGACCAAATCACAGACCATCCAGAACGTTTCTTGGTTTCAGAGATGGTTCGCGAGAAAGTCTTGCACCTAACTCGTGAAGAGATTCCGCATTCTGTCGCAGTAGTGGTTGATTCTATGAAACGAGATGAAGAGACTGATAAGGTTCATATCCGTGCAACCATCATGGTCGAGCGAGATAGCCAAAAAGGGATTATCATCGGTAAAGGTGGCGCTATGCTTAAGAAAATCGGTAGCATGGCCCGTCGCGATATTGAACTGATGCTAGGAGATAAGGTCTTCCTAGAAACATGGGTCAAGGTCAAGAAAAACTGGCGTGATAAAAAGCTAGATTTGGCTGACTTTGGCTATAATGAAAAAGAATACTAAGCAGAGGTGGGCTCATGCCTGCTTCTTGTTTTTACAGAAGGAGGACTTATGCCTGAATTACCTGAGGTTGAAACCGTTCGACGTGGCTTGGAAAAATTGATTTTGGGTAAGAAGATTTCGAGTATAGAAATTCGCTATCCCAAGATGATTAAAACGGACTTGGACGAATTTCAAAAGGAAGTGCCTGGTCAGATTATTGAGTCAATGGAACGTCGGGGAAAATATTTGCTTTTTTACCTGACAGACAAGGTCTTGATTTCCCATTTGCGGATGGAGGGCAAGTATTTTTACTATCCGAACCAAGTGCTTGAACGCAAACATGCCCATGTTTTCTTTCAGTTTGAAGATGGTGGCACGCTTGTTTATGAGGATGTTCGCAAGTTTGGTACTATGGAACTCTTGGCTCCTGACCTTTTAGACGCCTACTTTATTTCTAAAAAACTAGGTCCTGAACCAAGCGAACAAGACTTTGATGTGCAGGTCTTTCAAGTAGCTCTAGCTAAATCTAAAAAGCCTATCAAATCCCATCTTTTAGACCAGACTTTGGTAGCTGGACTTGGCAATATCTATGTGGATGAGGTTCTCTGGCGAGCTCAGGTTCATCCAGCTAGACCTTCCCAGACTTTGACAGCAGAAGAAGCGACTGCCATTCATGACCAGACCATTGCTGTTTTGGGACAGGCTGTTGAAAAAGGTGGTTCCACCATTCGGACTTATACCAATGCCTTTGGGGAAGATGGAACCATGCAGGATTTTCATCAAGTCTATGACAAGGCTGGTCAAGAATGTTCACGTTGTGGCATCATCATTGAGAAAATCCAACTAGGTGGACGAGGCACCCATTTTTGTCCTCAGTGCCAAAGGAGGGGCTGATGGGAAAAATCATTGGAATCACTGGGGGAATTGCCTCCGGTAAGTCAACCGTGACAAATTTTCTAAGAAAGCAAGGCTTTCAAGTAGTGGATGCCGACGCAGTCGTTCACCAACTACAGAAACCTGGTGGTCGTCTGTTTGAGGCTCTAGTCCAGCACTTCGGGCAAGAAATCATCCTTGAAAACGGAGAACTTAATCGCCCTCTCCTAGCTAGTCTTATCTTTTCAAATCCTGAAGAACGAGAATGGTCTAAGCAAATCCAAGGAAAGATTATCCGTGAGGAACTAGCTACGTTGAGAGACCAGTTGGCTCAGACAGAAGAGATTTTCTTCATGGATATTCCCCTACTTTTTGAGCAGGACTACAGCGCTTGGTTTGATGAGACGTGGTTGGTCTATGTGGATCGAGATGTCCAAGTAGAACGCTTAATGAAAAGGGACCACTTGTCCAAAGATGAAGCTGAGTTTCGTCTGGCAGCCCAGTGGTCTTTAGAAAAAAAGAAAGGTTTGGCTAGCCATGTTTTAAACAACAATGGCAATCAGGATCAGCTTCTTACTCAGGTGTTCTCCCTGCTTGAGGGAGGTAGGCAAGATGACAGAGATTAACTGGAAGGATAATCTGCGCATTGCCTGGTTTGGTAATTTTCTGACTGGAGCCAGTATTTCTTTGGTTGTGCCTTTTATGCCCATCTTCGTGGAAAATCTAGGTGTAGGGAGTGAGCAAGTCGCTTTTTATGCAGGATTAGCTATTTCTGTCTCTGCTATTTCGGCGGCGCTCTTTTCTCCTATCTGGGGGATTCTTGCTGATAAATATGGTCGAAAACCCATGATGATTCGTGCTGGTCTGGCCATGACTATCACTATGGGAGGCTTGGCCTTTGTGCCAAATATTTATTGGTTAATCTTTCTTCGTTTACTAAATGGTGTATTTGCGGGTTTTGTTCCTAATGCAACGGCCTTGATAGCCAGTCAGGTTTCCAAGGAGAAATCAGGCTCTGCCTTAGGTACTTTGTCTACAGTCGTAGTTGCAGGTACTCTAACTGGTCCTTTTATTGGCGGCTTTATCGCAGAATTATTTGGTATTCGTACTGTTTTCTTACTGGTTGGTAGTTTTCTATTTTTAGCTGCTGTTTTGACTATTTTCTTTATCAAGGAAGATTTTCAACCAGTAGCCAAGGAAAAGTCCATCCCAACAAAGGAATTATTTACATCAGTTAAATATCCCTATCTTTTGATCAACCTCTTTCTGACCAGTTTTGTCATCCAATTTTCAGCCCAATCAATCGGCCCTATCTTAGCTCTGTATGTGCGCGACTTAGGCCAGACAGAGAATCTTCTTTTTGTCTCTGGTTTGATTGTATCCAGTATGGGCTTTTCCAGTATGATGAGTGCAGGAGTTATGGGAAAGCTAGGTGACAAGGTTGGCAACCATCGCCTCTTGATTGTAGCCCAGTTTTATTCAGTCATCATCTATCTCCTCTGTGCCAATGCCTCTAGCCCCCTTCAACTAGGACTCTATCGTTTCCTCTTTGGCTTGGGAACCGGTGCCTTGATTCCCGGAGTTAATGCCCTTCTCAGCAAGATGACGCCCAAAGCTGGTATTTCGAGGGTATTTGCCTTCAATCAGGTATTCTTTTATCTGGGAGGTGTCGTTGGTCCCATGGCAGGTTCTGCAGTAGCAGGTCAATTTGGCTACCATGCAGTCTTTTATGCGACAAGCCTTTGTGTTGCCTTTAGTTGTCTCTTTAACCTTCTTCAATTTCGAACATTATTAAAAGTAAAGGAAATCTAGTGCGAGTAAAAATTAATCTCAAGTGCTCCTCTTGTGGCAGTATCAATTACCTAACCAGTAAAAATTCCAAAACCCATCCAGACAAGATTGAGGTTTTAAAGTATTGTCCCAAGGAAAGAAAAGTAACCCTACATCTTGAATCTAAGTAGATTTTATGGTAAAATAATAGGGATTTTAAGGAGTTTGATATGTATAACCTATTATTAACCATTTTATTAGTATTATCTGTTGTGATTGTGATTGCGATTTTCATGCAACCAACCAAAAACCAATCCAGCAATGTATTTGATGCCAGCTCAGGTGATTTGTTTGAACGCAGTAAAGCACGCGGTTTTGAAGCTGTAATGCAGCGTTTGACAGGGATTTTAGTCTTTTTCTGGCTAGCCATTGCCTTAGCATTGACGGTATTATCAAGTAGATAAGAAAATAATGGGCAGGACTAGGTCTTTGCCTCTTTTTATTTTTAAAGGATGTTTGAAAAGGTTTTACAGTAAAAGAAAATTAAAAAATCTAGAAAGAAAATATGAAAGATAGAATAAAAGAATATTTGCAAGATAAGGGAAAGGTAACTGTCAATGACTTGGCTCAGGCTTTGGGAAAAGACGGTTCCAAGGATTTTCGTGAGTTGATTAAAACCTTATCCTTAATGGAAAGAAAGCACCAGATTCGTTTTGAAGAAGATGGTACTCTGACCTTAGAAGTTAAGAAAAAACATGAGATTACTCTCAAGGGGATTTTTCATGCCCATAAAAATGGCTTTGGTTTTGTCAGTCTAGAAGGCGAGGAGGACGACCTTTTTGTAGGTAAAAACGATGTCAACTATGCTATTGATGGCGATACTGTTGAGGTTGTCATCAAGAAAGTCGCTGATCGTAACAAGGGAACAGCGGCGGAAGCCAAAATTATCGATATCCTAGAACACAGTTTGACAACTGTTGTCGGTCAAATCGTTCTAGATCAGGAAAAACCTAAGTATGCTGGCTACATCCGTTCGAAAAATCAGAAAATCAGCCAACCGATTTATGTAAAAAAACCAGCCCTTAAACTGGAGGGAACAGAAGTTCTCAAGGTCTTTATCGACAAATACCCAAGCAAGAAACATGATTTCTTTGTCGCGAGTGTTCTAGATGTGGTGGGGCATTCAACGGATGTCGGAATTGATGTTCTTGAGGTTTTGGAGTCTATGGACATTGTCTCAGAATTTCCAGAGGCTGTTGTCAAGGAAGCAGAAAGTGTGCCTGATGTTCCGTCTCAAAAGGATATGGAAGGCCGTCTGGATCTAAGAGATGAGATTACCTTTACCATTGACGGTGCTGACGCCAAAGACTTGGACGATGCGGTGCATATCAAGGCCTTGAAAAATGGAAATCTGGAGCTCGGTGTTCACATCGCAGATGTTTCCTACTATGTGACCGAGGGTTCTGCCCTTGACAAGGAAGCCCTTAATCGTGCGACTTCTGTTTATGTGACAGACCGTGTGGTTCCAATGCTTCCAGAACGACTGTCAAATGGAATCTGCTCTCTCAATCCCCAAGTTGATCGCCTGACCCAGTCTGCCATTATGGAGATTGATAAGAATGGTCGTGTGGTCAATTACACCATTACACAAACAGTTATCAAGACCAGTTTTCGTATGACCTATAGCGATGTCAATGACATCTTAGCAGGCGATGAGGAAAAGAGACAAGAATATCATAAAATTGTTCCAAGTCTTGAACTTATGGCTAAGCTCCATGAAACTCTAGAAAACATGCGTGTGAAACGTGGAGCCCTCAATTTCGATACCAATGAAGCCAAGATTTTAGTGGATAAACAGGGTAAGCCTGTTGATATCGTTCTTCGTCAGCGTGGTGTTGCCGAGCGCATGATTGAATCCTTTATGTTGATGGCCAATGAAACAGTTGCTGAGCATTTTAGCAAGCTGGATCTACCTTTCATCTATCGAATTCACGAGGAGCCTAAGGCTGAAAAAGTTCAGAAGTTTATTGATTATGCTTCGAGTTTTGGCTTGCGCATTTATGGGACTGCTAGTGAGATGAGCCAGGAGGCGCTTCAAGACATCATGCGTACTGTTGAGGGAGAACCTTATGCAGATGTATTGTCCATGATGCTTCTGCGCTCTATGCAGCAGGCTCGCTATTCGGAGCACAATCACGGCCACTATGGACTAGCGGCTGACTATTACACTCACTTTACCAGTCCGATTCGCCGTTATCCAGACCTTCTTGTTCACCGTATGATTCGGGACTACGGACGTTCTAAGGAAATAGCAGAGCATTTTGAGCAAGTGATTCCAGAGATTGCGACCCAGTCTTCCAACCGTGAGCGTCGTGCTATCGAGGCTGAGCGTGAAGTCGAAGCCATGAAAAAGGCTGAGTATATGGAAGAATACGTAGGCGAAGAGTACGATGCGGTTGTGTCCAGCATTGTCAAATTTGGTCTCTTTGTCGAATTGCCAAACACAGTGGAAGGCTTGATTCACATCACCAATTTGCCTGAATTTTATCATTTCAATGAGCGTGATTTGACCCTTCGTGGGGAAAAATCAGGAACAACCTTCCGTGTAGGTCAGCAGATTCGCATTCGGGTTGAAAGAGCTGACAAGATGACGGGTGAGATTGATTTCTCTTACATTCCAAGTGAATTTGATGTGATTGAAAAAGGCTTGAAACAGTCTAGTCGCAGTGACAGAGGGCGCGGTTCAAGTCGTCGTTCAGATAAGAAGGAAGATAAGAGAAAATCAGGACGCTCAAATGATAAGCGCAAGCATTCGTCAAAAGATAAGAAAAAAGGTAAGAAGCCTTTTTACAAGGAAGTAGCTAAGAAAGGAGCCAAGCATGGCAAAGGGCGAGGGAAAGGTCGTCGAACAAAATAAAAAGGCGCGCCACGACTATACAATCGTAGATACGCTAGAGGCAGGAATGGTCCTGACTGGAACTGAAATCAAGAGTGTGCGAGCTGCTCGAATCAATCTCAAGGATGGATTTGCCCAAGTAAAAAATGGGGAAGTTTGGTTGAGCAATGTTCATATCGCTCCTTACGAAGAGGGCAATATCTGGAACCAAGAACCAGAACGCCGTCGCAAACTCCTGCTCCATAAGAAGCAAATACAAAAGTTGGAACAAGAGACCAAAGGGACAGGAATGACCCTTGTTCCCCTTAAGGTCTATATCAAAGATGGCTATGCCAAGCTCCTTTTAGGACTTGCTAAAGGAAAGCATGACTATGACAAACGGGAGTCTATCAAGCGACGGGAGCAAAATCGCGACATCGCGCGTGTTATGAAAGCTGTCAACCAGCGATAAGATAAAAAGAGGAATGAAAATGGAAAAACTAGTTGCCTACAAACGCATGCCACTGTGGACTAAAGAGACTATGCCAGAGGCGGTTCAGCAAAAGCACAATACCAAGGTCGGAACTTGGGGTAAGATCACAGTTGTAAAAGGAGCTCTCAAGTTTATTGAATTGACCGAAGAAGGAGAAGTTCTAGCTGAACATCTCTTTGAAGCAGGAGCAGACAATCCAATGGCGCAACCGCAAGCCTGGCACCGAGTGGAGGCTGCCACAGATGATGTAGAATGGTACTTGGAATTTTATTGTAAACCTGAGGATTATTTCCCTAAGAAATACAATACCAATCCTGTTCATTCAGAAGTTCTGGAAGCTATGCAAACAGTGAAACCGGGTAAAGCCTTGGATTTGGGTTGTGGTCAGGGCCGTAATTCCCTCTTTTTGGCCCAGCAAGGATTTGATGTGACAGCTGTGGACCAAAATGAACTGGCCCTTGAAATCTTGCAAAGCATTGTGGAGCAGGAAGATCTGGACATGCCTGTTGGTCTTTACGATATCAATTCAGCCAGCATTGGGCAAGCATATGATTTTATCGTTTCAACAGTTGTTCTCATGTTTCTACAAGCGGACCGCATTCCAGCTATTGTCCGAAACATGCAGGAGCACACCACTGTCGGTGGTTACAATCTTATCGTCTGTGCCATGGATACGGAGGATTATCCTTGCTCAGTGAACTTCCCATTCACCTTTAAAGAAGGGGAATTGGCAGACTATTACAAGGACTGGGAATTGGTCAAGTACAATGAAAATCCGGGTCATCTGCACCGTCGCGATGAGAATGGCAATCGCATTCAACTACGCTTTGCAACCATGCTAGCTAAGAAAATCAAATAAACACACATGAAGATTAGGAATTTTCCTGATCTTTTTTCTTTTTTACGAATAATATAGAAAAGGAGGGAATCATGTTTGTTGCGAGAGATGCTAGGGGACAGTTGGTAAATGTGTTAGAGGATAGGCTCGAGAAACAAGCATATACCTGCCCCGCTTGTGGAGGTCAGCTCCGTTTGCGTCAAGGACCAAGTGTACGGACCCATTTTGCCCATAAATCTTTAAAAGACTGTGATTTTTCATTTGAAAATGAAAGTCCAGAACACCTGTCCAATAAGGAATCCCTCTATCACTGGTTGAAAAAAGAGGCAGAGGTACAAATAGAATACCCCCTTCCAGAGCTTAAACAGATTGCAGATGTGTTTGTAAATGGTAGTCTAGCTCTAGAAGTTCAGTGTAGTCCCTTGCCTCAAAAAGTTCTTAGAGATCGTAGTGAGGGCTATCGTAGTCAGGGTTACCCAGTACTGTGGTTGCTAGGTCAAAAACTTTGGCTCAAAGACCGCTTAACCCGTCTGCAACAAGGTTTTCTCTATTTCAGTCAAAATATGGGCTTTTATGTTTGGGAATTAGACAAGAAAAAACAAGTTTTAAGACTCAAATACCTGATTCACCAAGACCTCCGCGGTAAACTCCATTATCAAATCAAGGAATTTCCCTATGGTCAAGCTAGTTTATTGGAAATATTGCGTTTCCCCTATAAGAAACAAAAAATCTCTTATTTTACAGTTTCTCAGGACAAGGCCATCTGTCGCTATATCCGACAACAACTGTTTTATCAAAATCCCTTTTGGATGAAAGAACAAGCAGAAGCCTATCAAAAGGGAGAAAATCTTCTGACTTATGGGCTCAAAGAATGGTATCCACAAATTCGACCAATAGTGGGCAAATTTTTCCAGATTGAGCAAGATTTGACCAGCTATTATCAGTATTTTCAAACCTATTATCAAGAAAATCCTCAAAATGATTGGCAAAAGCTCTATCCACCAGCCTTTTATCAGCAATATTTCTTGAAAAATATGGTAGAATAGAAAGGATGGAGGAATCTAATGGTATTACAAAGACATGAAATAAATGAAAAAGATACATGGGATCTATCAACGATTTACCTAACTGACCAGGCTTGGGAAGAAGCCTTAAAAGATTTAACAGAAAAATTGGAGACAGTAGCCCAGTATGAAGGCCATCTCTTGGATAGTGCGGATAGCCTACTCGAAATTACTGAATTTTCTCTTGAGATGGAACGCCAAATGGAGAAGCTTTACGTTTATGCTCATAT